>CAYQWO010000182.1:5488-7021 GCA_964421095.1 uncultured Syntrophaceae bacterium | reverse complement strand
AGCAGAGACCCCCGCCACAGTTAGGGAGAGATATGTGCCTTATGATTGCAAGCAATCCCGCCAAGGCGGGATTTTCTTCCGGGCCCCTGATTCGTGCCTAATTTACGCTGCCGTGACCACCTCCTTTCAATACGCAAAGGGCCAGAGTTTGATGGAGGTTTTAAGACGTTCCCAGGCGTGCGCGAGTCCGTGGGGCTCAAAAATCAAGAAAATCATGATCACCAGCCCATAAACCATGGGCCCCATAGCCGGAGCGATATTGGCTCCCCAGGTGGGGAAAATCTCGGCCAATCCCGGAGTAACGATTCGAATCAGCTCATCAAAACCGCGCATGACGATGCCTCCGGCGATGGCCCCGAACAAAGTCCCGATTCCCCCGACGATAATGGCCCCTAAGTAGATGATGGAAATGTACAGGGGAAATTGGTCGGGATGAATGGAAGTCAAATAATGAGCCCAGATGGACCCGGCAATGCCCGCATAGAAACAGCCGATAAAAAAAGCCAAGAGCTTGTAGGAACGCACATTAATCCCCAATACCTCCGCAGCGATGTCATTATCGCGGACCGCGATGAAGGCCCTCCCCACCCTCGTCCGCATCAGGTTATGGGCAAAGAAAACCATCAGGATGGTAATGGCCATAGTGAGCCAGTAGATCTTGGCGGGCGTATCTAAGACCAGGGGACCAATCGAGGCAAAAGGACAGACCATCCCATTGGTCCCACCAGTAATCTCCAGGTGCTCGATGATATATACCAGGATAAACTGAGCTCCCAGGGTGACCAGGGCCAGGTAAAATCCTTTTACCCTTACGGAAGGGAATCCGAAAATGAGTCCCACCAGCCCAGTCATAATTCCTGACAGCGGAAGAGCCAGCAAAAAGGGGAAGCCGGCCTTGGCGGTCAGAATCGCTGAGGTATAGGCCCCGATGCCCATAAAGGCCGAATGTCCCAGGGAGATCTGTCCAGCACAACCCAGGAGGATATTCAAGCCTACCGTATTGATAATAAAGATGCCCATAAAGATAAACAATGTGATCCAGTAGTAGGTCCCAAAAAGAGGTATAGAGGCCAAGAAAGCCAGAGAGATGATCAGCATCCACCAATGAAAGCGGGTGCGCACGGTGGCCATGTCTTCTGCATAGGTGCGGTTATAGACTCCACAGGGTAGCATGTTACAACCTCTCGATTTTTTTCAATCCAAAAAGGCCATAGGGTCGAAAGATTAAAAATATGATCATGACGATATAGGCAATAGCGGTCTCAATCCCTCCGCCCACCAGAGGATTGATATAACCGCTGCCCAGTTTTTCCAATACCCCGATAATCAACCCCCCCGCAATGGCCCCGGGTATGGACTCGAGGCCTCCCACCAGCACGGCAGGAACAACCTTTAGTCCAAACTCCGGAAGGTACATATCTACCCCCCGGATCGTCCCCAGAAACAGACCTCCAATCGCACAGACGAGCCCAGCAACCATCCATACCAGGGTAGAGATTTTCTTCACTCTTACACCCGCAGCCTGGGCCACTT
>CAYQWO010000182.1:0-5478 GCA_964421095.1 uncultured Syntrophaceae bacterium | reverse complement strand
CTGGTGATCTTCGGCAGCGGCCCTCATCGGAATGCTTCCTTTGGCTCTTTCGAAATAGAAAGCGATAATCCCCCCGATGATTAAGGTGGCCACAAAACATATAACAATGTCCGTGCCCACGGCTGCCCCGGCGATTTCTAAGGATCCTCTGGGCAGGTAGGTAGGATAACTGGCCGGCATGGAACCCCACACCAGGATGGCGGCTCCATTCAAGAAAAAGGATAAAGCCAAGGTCATGATGATGATCGAAAGGATGGGTTGTCCAATCATCGGCCGCACCGACAAGCGTTCACATAAAAAACCCAGCAATCCCACGCCGGCAATACCAATCAGGATACTCACCACAAAGGGGAGATGGAATTGAACTGTGCAGCTATAAATGATAAAAGCCCCAATGCACACGAATTCGCCGACGGCAAAGTTGAAAACCTTGGTCGCTTTGAAAATGAGCGTGAAGCCCAGGGCGACCACTGCATAGATCCCTCCCACGGCCAGGCCGTTGGCCAGGAGATTGAAAAAGGTGCTCATCTCTAACTTCCCCCAAATCCCTTGTTGGATAGGATGGAATCGGTCCTTCTCCCTGCCCACAAGTCCCTATACTTCTCCATGACAAAATCTCGTCGCAGTTTACCAGAACGGGTGAGTTCGGAATCATCGGGACTCAGGGGCTTACTGAGGAGAAAATATCTCTCCACTCTTGCTTCTTCCGGGAGGTTTTCATTCACTTGACGAATGGCTCCTCCCACGAGATCATGAACTTGCGGTTTCTGGGACAAATCGGCAAAAGTCGTATAAGGAATCTTATTCCTTTCGGCCCATTTGCTTACGGTTTCGAAGTCCAGCTGAATGAGGGCCAGAATCGATCCCCTATAGATGACTAATGCATCCTTTATATACCTGCTGAACCGGAGCTTGTTTTCAATCAGGGAAGGAGATAACTTCTTTCCATGCGGCAGATCGATCATATCGGAAAGCTGGCCGTAGCAGATGAGTTGGCCATCCCGATTTATGGCTCCCGCATCTCCCGTATGGAGCCAACCATCCTTGAGCACCCCTTGGGTGTCTTCGGGGTTCTTGTAGTAGCCCTGAAACATTTGATCGCCTTTGGCCAGGATTTCTCCATCCCCCGATATCTTGACCTCTGTTCCCATGACCGGCAGGCCCACGCTTTCGGTTTGGAGACCCTCGTGGCCATTCCAGGCGATCGGGTGCATTTCCACAAGCCCATATACTTGTTTTAAGTTCAAACCCAGAGCCTGCAGAAAGCGATAACTTTCCGGGCAGATCGACGACCCACCTGTTAGGGCCGACTTGACTCGGAGCAATCCCAGCTTATCTTTCAAAGGCCGGAAAAGAAGGCCCAGGGCCAGAAGATATAAAAATTTCGACCAGAAGTTGACCTGCCCTTTCTTTTCTAAGATCTCATAACCGAGCGGTAGGAAAAGCTGGTAACAGAGCCGCTTAAGGAAACCCACATCGGCCATCCTGATTTGGATCTGTCGCGCCAGGCTCTCCCACTGTCGGGGGGTAAACATGACAAATTGAGGACCGATCTCACGTAGATCTGCCAGGACGGTCTCAGGGGCTTCGGGAAAATTCACGATCAACCCCATCCCCAAGTGAACCCCGAATTCTAACGTGTATGCTGAAAACCAGGCGAGCGGCATGTGGCTAAAAATCTCGAAATCCTCCTGCAAGCGGGCAGCCGCCATGCTCTTTTCGGCACTGCTGACCCCTGCCTTATGAGTGTGCAGGACCCCCTTCGGCAACCCTTTTGTTCCTGCGGAAAAAAGCAAAAGGGCAATATCCTCTTCCCGGATCCTGCCGATCCGCTCCTTAAAAAATCCTGGATGACCATTCTCGAATTCTTTCCCCCTTTGGAGCAATTGGGCAAAGCTCATCAAGATGGGGGCGCGGTAATCCAACATCCCCTTTGGATTCCAAAAAATAACTTTTTCTAGGTTCGGGGCTGCCGCCTTGATCTCCAGCAGCTTGTCCACCTGTCCTTGATCTTGTACGATGGCCAACCTGGAATCGGATTGTTTCAGGAAATATTCGGTTTCCGGAGGGGTAACATCTGGCGGGCAAATCGTGGCCACCCCTTGGCTGGCCATCACGCCCAGGGTGGCCCAGTACAGGTACGGATCGTTGTAGCCCAAGAGCATGACTTTGTCGCCAGGCTGGAGGCCCAGGTCGATCAAGCCAAGGCTTACGTGCTTTACCTTTTCATAATAATCCTTCCAGGTATACTCTCTCCATACGCCCAATTGCTTTTGCCGAAGGGCAACTCTACGATTCCCGTATTTCTCCGCTTTCTCTTGGAGTAGCGCCGGCCAGGTTTCCGCCACCTCATTCCCCCTATGCCACCACTGTCTCTTTTCCCAGGTACGCGTCGATCACCCGCTGATTGACTTTTATTTCCTCAGGAGTGCCTTCGGCAATCTTATCCCCAAAGTCCAGCACAATCACCCGATCGGCCACGTCCATGATAACTCCCATGTCATGCTCGATCATGACGATCGTCCTGATACCTTCACTCAAAACTTTACTTTCGGGATAGGTGACTCCTTGTCCCCGATGGATGTCCATGATAAACCGCACCACTTCCCCCTTCTCTTCTACATTCATGCCCGCCATAGGTTCATCGAGCAGGAGCAACTGGGGCTCCATGGCTAAGGCCCTTCCCAGATCGACTCTTTTCTGCAAGCCGTAGGGCAGAGCTCCCACTTTTTCTTTTCTCCATCTCCCCAATTCCAGAAAATCGATGATGTATTCGACCGCCCGGCGCTCCTCGATCTCTTCCCGCAGAGCCTTCCCCACATAGAAGGCACAGGCCAGGGGGCCAGCCCGCGAAATGACATGCCTGCCGGAGATGATATTTTCGATCACACTCATCCCGGGGTAGAGAGTGATGTTTTGGAATGTCCGGGCGATTTTCATCTTGGCGATCTGGTGGGGAGGAAGCTTCGTGAGGTCCTCCCCTTCGTAGTATATCGCTCCCCTCTGGGGTTTATAGAATCCACTGATACAATTCAGCGCGCATGTTTTCCCAGCTCCGTTGGGCCCGATGATGGCCAAAATTTCCCCTTCCCTGATCGTAAAGCTTACCTGATTCAAGGCGGTAACCCTTCCGAAGTTTAGAGTGATCTCTCCAAAGGTAAGCACCACATTATTTCTATTTTCCGAAACCCTGGATGCCATAGCCACTTTCTCACCCTTATATTTTTATGGAAAATGGACCTTTGTCTTATTACTGACACTTACACTGACACCGGCACTTTTATTCTAAAACGGCCGGAAGCTGCGATTCAAGTACTCCCGGTTCTTCACTTCGACCTTGAATTTCCTCACCTCATTGATGAACTCGGCCATGATCTCTGCCTTCTTCTGAAAGATCTTCTTTCCTTTCTCCGGAGTTGCCCGGAAGGGATTCCCCGGAAATCCAATCAGGCCTGTGTCGCTATATTCCTGGTGTTCCATCGGAACCCAGGCCACGTCCTTCCCATTCATGGTCAGGTAGGGAGACCCGTTCACCTTTGTAAACTTATTGCTGACCTCGGTGACCCACTTGGGAGGATGGGTGTACTCTTTCTGCGTCCGATCCAGGTGTACGATCTGCTTCCCGTAGAGCTTCTCGAAATACATGCATTCCGCCGTTTCCACTTCGCTGCCGTGCCAGCCGGGAGCTTCTTCCGGTGGGTTTTCTAAGATCTTTTCTCCCTGCAGAATGTTGGGCATGGCTTCGGCATCGTTCCGGTAGCAGCAGACGAAGCAATTGGTTTCATAACGCAGGGCGCGGAGAGCCGCGTCAACGACCTTCATGTTGGAGGTGTGGCCTGTGGCGAAGATCAATTTGTTAAACCCGTTGTGAAGGAGGCAGCGTCCGATATCATAGAGCATGTTCTGGTAGGTGGTAGCACTGAAGCAAACCGTCCCGGAGCCGATGCCCGCCGGGTGAAGGTGCTGGGGCGAATAACCGATGGGAATCATCGGCATGTAAGGAACATTGGCCAGCTCAGCGGCCATCTGACAGGGAATTTCGGTGGCCAGACCATCGGTGCAGACTGGCAGGTGGCGGCCGTGCTGCTCCATGCTTCCCAGCGGGATGAGGACGATATCCGTCTCCTGCAACCAATCACGCACTTCCAGATAGCCGCAGCGATACAGGTTGTAGACTTTCTCTCTCTTTACTTCCTTTTTCTCTTCGTATTCCATATATGGACCTCCGGTTTAAGTTTTGGGGGTTTCATTTTCTAAACAAACTGCGTAGGGCCGATCCGGATTGCCTGTGTCCACCAGAAATAGGGTCGTAGAGGCTGCCAAAAAGGAGATAGCCATCATCAGCCATACCAAATGATAATTGCCTTGCAAATCGTAGAGGTAGCCACCCAGCCAGCTACCCAAAGCTGCGCCTATACTCCCTCCCATGGCCATGAATCCCCAGGCTCGACCGAAGAAATCCGGCCCAAATAAAGAACGGGTAACAGAAGAGTAGATGGGAGCGTAGGAAGCATAAGCTGTTCCCACTACGATAGAGCCCAAGGCAAGGACCAGCCAGGACTTGGCGACGAAGATAAAAAAGATCCCCGCCACGGCTATCGCTAAGATCAAGGCCCCTAATCTTTTCTGGCTATGGACCTGATCACAAAGCCAGCCTAACAAAGGACTGGCGATTACTCCGATCCCCGGAATAAGCCCCAATGCCCACCCGGCCTGGGTTAAGGTCATGCCCCGGTCAATGGCATAGGCCGCTTCTTGAGATAGAACTCCATAAATCGCCGTGGCCATTAAAAGAAAAGAAGAGAATAAGAGCGGCAGATTGCGTCCCTTAAAAAATACTCTTCCCAAACTTGCTTTACCTTTCTGCTCCTGCGGAATATTCCCATACCCATTCTTGCGGAGCAATAGGAGTGCCAAGAAGAGATAGCCAACAAAAAGCCAGGTGATGACCTGCATGGCTGAGCGCCATCCAGCGTAAGAGATTACCGCTCCGATTGACGGTGCCAGGAACAGGCTCCCAATGCCCGGGCCACTCCCGACCAAACCCACGGACAGAGAGTTTCCACCAGAAGGAAGTTTGACCAAAAGACTGAGGACAGGAATCTGGCTTAAAAAACAAGTGGCGGCGCCGAAAATAAGGCCATAAGACAGGGTAACCTGAATGAAGCTCCCAGCCAAACCGGAGATCATACAGGAGAACGCCGCCAGGCCGGCCCCCATCAACAAGACTATTTTAGCGCCGAATCGATCAACGAGGTATCCCGTAAAAAAAGCCAGCGTGGCATAGGTGAGCATGGTGATCGAAAGGATAGAGGAAATAGCTCCCCGAGAGACCCCAAATTCAACCTCAAAGGGCTTCAGAAAGATTCCAAAAGAGCTACGGGTACCATAATTGAGGGCTAAGGCCAAGAAGCCAACGGTTATGGGTATGAGGTTTCTGGGTGGCAACGGCAAATTCCTTCAGCATCTCTTCATGAA
>CAYQWO010000181.1:5726-7101 GCA_964421095.1 uncultured Syntrophaceae bacterium | reverse complement strand
ATCGGTCCACCCCCAGGTTATCTGTTTCTTTAAAGATCCTTTCCACCGGATCTTCCTGAGCGCCGTTGATGGCTAAGTCGGCTCCCAGAAAAGTGGCCGTTGCCAGGCGGTGTTCCAGAAGATCAATAATAAAGACATCCCCGCATCCGGCAGCTCTGACCACCTGAAGCAGGAAGAGGCCGATTCCCCCTGCGCCGAAGATCGCCGCGCTGTGGCCCAGGTCTAACTGAGCTTTGCGGGCGGCGTGAACGGCCACGGCCAATGGCTCCAGCAGCGCGCCCTCTTCATAAGAGACGAAATCGGGGAGACGGTGAACCCAGTTTTCCGAGACAACGAAATAAGGGGTAAAACCTCCCTGGCCGGCACTGTATTGATAACGAATGTTCTGGCAGAGATGATATTCTCCTCGAAGGCAAAAATAACATTTTCCGCAGATGATCACAGGTTCAACCGCTACCCGATCTCCCGGAGAAATTTTGGATACAGCCTGACCGACTTCGATCACCTCTCCGGAAATTTCATGGCCGATGGCCATGGGCAGGGAAGCCAGAGGGTGTTTCCCTTTAAACAGATGGAGGTCCCCGCCGCAGATACTGCAGGCTTTGACCCGTAGCAGAACATCATGTGTCCCGAGTGGAGGAACCGCTCTTTTTTTAAACTCCACGCGTCCTGGGGCGGTAACGATGGCCATGGGATACTCTTCCATAAGAAATTCCTTTTCATTCCATAATAAAATCTTTCTTTGGCCCAAACTTTCGGGGTCCCCCCAGAATCTCGCGCACCTGATCGGCCACAAGAAAAGACGGAGGAGGACAGCCGGGAACGTAGTTGGGAAGATACTTGTATTGTTTCTGACAATTGCCGATGGGGAGCTGGATACAACCCGAGGATTCTGAGAGCCTGGCTTGGGAACCCATGCTGATCTCCAGCTTGGGCAATTTATCGAAAGAAACGCCCGCAGCCCGCAGGCGATCCAGGGCAATCCGCAGCCCGTTGCGACAGGCATTGCAGGCCTCACCGTCGAGGAAGCGGATTTTCTCACAATCTAATTCCAATGGAGCGCAGGCCCGTTTAAAGGGACGGCGGACTTCTTGGATGGACCTGCCGAGGATTTTAATTTCCCTTTCATCCCAGACACCATAGCCCATGCTCTGAGCCAGGCAAAGGGAAAGAACTTCGGATGGATCGATATCCATGATTCCGGCCGCTACGGTATCTACAGCCACCGCATCTGTGCCCGCCATCAGCAGATTCAGGCCCACAGGAGTTCCGGCAATGGGCCCATCCCCTTCCATGGCGATCAACCCATCCACCACAATCAGGTGGGGCTTCAAAACTGCATTGAGCTCAGCCACCGATTTATTGAGGCCCAAAT
>CAYQWO010000181.1:0-5716 GCA_964421095.1 uncultured Syntrophaceae bacterium | reverse complement strand
AAATAATGGAATCTTTTTTTCTCGTCATAGGTGGTAGTCCCCTTCAGGTTCTTCATGGCCGCCGTAAGGGTGCTGGCGAAATGAGTTTTGAGAACTGGGGCATTGATGAAAAAATCAGCCTGCAAAACTTCTTTGGAAACCATAACACTCTTCAACAGGCCCCCCTCCGGGGTCTTAATCTTCTCGAATTCTCCGTCGTAAAGATCGAGAAGCTTGACCCCGCTGGCTTGGGCCATTTGCTCATAGCCGTTGGACGCAAAGGCTTTCTTGGTGTTTAAGCCGATGGCAATGGCCTCAGCTACGATCACCTCAGCTGGTTTGGCTTTTTGCACTTCCTCTACCAAAGCCTGCATAAAAACTGGGCCGGTGAGAATTCCTTTTTCCCAGAGGTTGTCCTCAGCCGTGAGGTTGGGCTTGATCAGAACACGGCTGTTCGGGGGGATGATCTTAGAAGCTGGCCCGATGAGGGAAAAGAGCTCTCCCATCATGCGCCGGACCTCCTTCAGATCCTTTCCATTCTTTCCTTTGACGATGGCAACCGAAGTGGGCACTTGAATTCCTTTCATTTATTTTTTGGACACAGATGAACGCAGATTCTCAGGATTTCTTTAAACAAGAAAACTCCTACCTTAAATCAGTCCCCCAGGCTCAAGGGGGTGCTTCCCCTCAGAGAGCTCTTAAATCATGCCTTGAGTATTTGGTTAAAAAAATCCGCGTTTATCTGCGTTCATCTGCGTCCCAGCTCATTTTTGATAAAACTCCGCCGCGCCTTGCTGGCAAAGAGCCACGCAGAGACGGCATCCGTCGCATTTTTCCGGGTCGACCACCAGTTTTTTCTCGATAACGGAAATGGCTTCATATGGGCAAGCTTCCAGACACTTGAGGCATTTCTGGCAATTATCTGGGTCGATCCTGGAGGCATAAGGGATATCCCCGGGGATCTGGCTCGGGGCAATGATCTTGTCCACGGAGAGGCCAGAGAAGTCAGCGATGGAACTGTATCCTTTGGCTTCCATCCAGCCGGAGATCTGCCGCAGCCAACGTTTGATAATCTTGTGTCCATGGACCATAATAGCTGTACAGGCCTGGACGGCCATGGCTCCGCAGAGAATGTAGGAGATGATATCCTCGAAGCTGCCAAGGCCAGCTCCACCGATGACCGGAACTCCCAGCTTGGCTTCCGCCGCTCGAACAAGCCATTTACGGGTAATTGGCGCTTGCCAGGGCCCACCGTAGCCGCCCATGCCTCCCCAATAGATCGGTTTTTCAGTTTCAATGTCCAGGTAGAGTCCCTGGAATCTTCCGGTGAGAACCACGGCATCAGCCCCTCCGGCGATCATGCGCCGGGCCACCAGAATTGGGTCCACCCCTTCGCCGACGACTTTGCCGATGAGAGGGAGGGGAGTGCGTTTCCGCACCAGCTCCAATATGGAATAGCAGAGTTCGGGGTCACGCCCGGCAACCATGCCTGTGGGCTGGTCTTTCTCCACGTGGGGACATTGCAGGTTGAGCTCGATCATGTCCGCGCCGTTCTCTGTAACCAGAGCGGCAAGCCTGGACCAGGTGTCAAAATCAGTTCCCGCGATTGAGGCGATTACCCGCACGTCGAAATCATGAGCCTCCTGGGAATAAATTTTCATCTTTCGGGCGTATTCCTCCGGCGGAAGGGGATTGAAGCGCTCAGTAGAATAAGAAGAAAAATAGCCCCCCTGATCGATAGCCTCGGGGTGTTCAATATGAAAGCGCGGCCGGGGTTGCTGGCGCAGCCATTCAGTGTAGCAGAGGGTTTTGGTGACAAACGCAGCGGCTTCGCTCCGGATACACTTTTTAACCATGCTCGGCCCGTAGGTGGGGGTGCCGGAGGCGATGATAATGGGATTTTTCAGGACAACATCTTTGATTTTAATCCTTAAGTCGGGCATCGATCCGCAGATCCTTTCTTTTTTTCTTCCCCCAATTTTTTTATAGCACAAATACACCTCAAAAACCAGAAGAGCCCACCTGGATTGGGGATTGCGGATTGCGGATTTCGGATTTCGGATTGGGGATTGGAAATTTCGGATTTCGAATTTTGGGTTGGATTACTTTAGGCACTTCCCTTTGGGAATTTTGAATTGAAGGGGGAAACATTTTTATGACATAATGCGGGGAAATCAACCAAACCGCAAGGAGGGCAAGATGGCAAGAATTCTTCTCATCCAGGGAAGCAACATGAATCTTTTGGGAATTCGCCAACCAGAGATTTACGGGAGGACTTCGGCCGCAGAATTGGACCGCATGCTGCTCGATTATGCCAAGGCCAAAGGCTGCGAGCTGGAAATCTTCTACACAAACTCAGAAGGCGACTGTATCGACCGGATCATCAAAGCCTACCACGATAAGGTCGACGTCCTGGTAATGAACCCAGGGGGATTCACCTATTACGGCAAAGCCATTGGGGATACCATCAAAGGGGTGAAGCTCCCCTACGTGGAGGTGCACCTTTCCAACCATTATGAACGGGAGATTCATTCCGTGATTGCCGCCGCCGCTCAGGGGGTTATCATGGGCCTGGGAATCCAGGTTTATTTCCTGGGGCTGGACGCGGCGCTGTACCTCACGACTAAAAAAAGTAACTGAGTCTGGAGTATTTTAGTTCGGAGTATAAGGCGTTTTTATTTTGACTCCGAACTCTGAACCCGGAACTCATTCCAGGAGAAAGGATCTATGCGTAAAAAGGGGTGGAAGACGCAGAAATATTATCACGGCCCGACTGGAGCGCATGGGCGGGCGGTTTACAAGGCGATGGGCTATACCACCGATGATTTGGGCCGCCCCTTGATTGCTATTGTGAATACCTGGGGAGAAGTCTGCCCCGGCCACTACCATCTGGACCACCTGGCACGCACGGCGCGAGATGGTATCTGGAAAGCCGGGGGAACCCCTCTGGAATTTACCGCCATCTCCCAGTGCCCCACGGCCAGCCTGGGGGAGCCTATGATGCGCTACGATCTGCCCACGCGGGACCTTTTATCTTTTGACATTGAAGCCATCATCGAGCAGCAGATCTTCGATGGCCTGGTCACTCTGGTCTCCTGCGACAAGGTGGTCCCCGGCGCCCTTTTGGCTGCGGCTCGTCTGGATCTCCCCTGTATCATCCTTCCGGGGGGATGCATGGAGGTGGGTATTTGCGAGGGCCGACAGGTTACCCTGTCCGACCTGGATGAAATCATCTTCGGCGCCCTTCCTCAGGGGAGAGTGGATCAAAAGACGATTGAGCTTCTGGAGAACGCGGTTTGCCCCTCGCCTGGCGCCTGCCCGATCATGGGGACGGCCAATACTATGCAATGTTTGGCCGAAGCCGTGGGCATGACGCTCCCCTTCTCGGCGACGGCCCGGGCCGTATCCGCCGAAAGGTTGAGGTTAGGGAAAGCTTCTGGAGAGGCTATTGTGCGCATGGTGCTCGCAGGGGAAACCACACGTTCCACCATTAAAGGGGCCAACCTGGAGAACATGCTCCGCGTTTGCCTGGCTCTGGGTGGTTCAACCAACGGCATCCTCCATATCCTGGCTCTGGCCCGAGAACTTGGCCTGGAGAAGGAAATGAATATAGAGAAGGTGGAGTATTTCAGCACCGCCACGCCCTGCATCTCCGACGTGCGGCCGGTGGGCAAATATTTTCTTCCTGACCTGCATGAAGACGGTGGAGTTCCGGCGATCATGGCTGAATTAAAGCCCCTTTTAAATTTGCGAGCCCGGGCGGTCGATGGGCGGAGGGCGGGAGACTGGGTAAAGCTTGGAGCGCCGCGATTGCATGGAAAGAGACGCACGATCCACTCCTTAAAAGAGCCATTGATTCCCCATGGAGGAATCGCCGTCCTCCGGGGAAACCTCGCTCCCATCAGCTCTTTGGCCCGGATGTTGCACAACACCATCCCAGCTCATCGCGGCCCCGCGCGCTGCTATGACTCCCAAGAGGCGGCGGTGGGCGCATTGAAATCCGGCAAGATCAGGGAAGGCGAAGTGATCGTCGTGCGCTATGCCGGACCCCGGGGCGCTCCGGGGATGCCTGATATCTATGCTCTCCTGGCAACGGTAGTTGGAATGGGGTTGGAGGGGAAGCTGGCCGTGGTTACGGATGGCCGCTTCTCGGGTTTTGCCCGGGGATTGGGTGTTTGCCAGGTTTCACCGGAGGCTGCTGTGGGCGGGCCGTTAGCATTACTGAAGGATGGGGATATTATCTCCATCAGTTTGCCGGGCCGTGCGCTTAATGCTGAAGTCCCAGATTTGGAGTGGAAGGCGCGCAGAGCGAAATGGCGCCCGCCCGAGCCGAAAAATGCTCCTGGAATCTTGGGGCTCTTCGGGGTCAACGCCGAACAGGCGCATCAGGGTGCCAGATTGGTGGCCCACCCAGCGCCCTGGGAAAAAATTTGAGGTTCTTTCTAAAAGAATAAAAATAATTTTTATTCGTTCGAGATTATATATTCCTCCATCGAATAGTTTGAATACGAATTTTCTTGACATTCCTGAGACCATTTCATAAAATGCATCCAGCGGATTTACATAAGAGATTTAGATTACCCGGAATCAGAAAAGGAGGCGGCTATGAGCAACGGGACTTTTCCAATAAGCCTGAGAGATATGAAATTTGTCCTTTACGAACAGCTGGGCATTGAGCGGCTCTGCCAGTTCGATAAATTTAAGGATTTCTCCCGGGAGACTTTCGACATGGTCCTGGAGGAAGGGGCCAAGCTGGCAGCGGAGGTAATTGCCCCCTTAAATTCCGTCGCAGACAAAGAAGGGTGCATCTTTGAGAAGGGAAGAGTGAAAGTTCCCCAAGCTTTCCACGATGCCTTCAAGAAATATTCCGAGGGCGGATGGATTGCCGCTTCTGTGGATGCCGAAGCCGGGGGGCAGGGACTGCCAGAATCTGTCGCCCTGGCTACCGCTGAGATGTTTGTGGCGGCCTGTTGTTCCTTCACCACCTACCCCGGCCTTACCCGGGGCTGCGCTAACTTGATCCAGAGCTTCGGGACGCCCGAGCAAAAGGCGCTCTACCTGGAGAAGATGTACAGCGGCCAATGGACCGGGACGATGTGCCTCACTGAACCTCAGGCGGGCAGTGCCGTGGGTGATGTTAAATGCCAGGCCAAGAAGGAAGGGGACCATTATTTAATCAATGGCACAAAAATCTTCATCACCGCCGGTGAACACAACTTAGCTGAGAATATCATCCACGCCGTCCTGGCCCGGACCGAGAATGCTCCTCCAGGAACGAAGGGATTAAGCCTTTTCATCGTACCTAAGATCCGCATCAACGGGGATGGGTCTCTGGGAGAACCCAACGATGTAAATTGCGGTGGGATCGAGCACAAGATGGGAATCAAGGGTTCATCGACCTGCACCCTGAACTTCGGAGATAACGGGAAGTGCCATGGGTATATCCTGGGGCAGGAGAATCAGGGCATTCAGCTCATGTTCCAGATGATGAACGAAGCCCGTCTGGGCGTGGGTCTACAAGGTTTTGCCCTGGGCAACCTGGCTTACCTTTATGCCCTGAAATATGCCAAAGAACGCATCCAGGGCGTGGAAATCACGAAGCTGAGAGATCCCAACGCCCCCCGGGTGCCGATCATCAAGCATCCCGACATACGGCGGACGCTCATGACCATGAAAGCTTATGCCGAAGGTCTGCGGGCGCTGATTTATCGCAGCGCCTATTATGCGGATTTGGCCA
>CAYQWO010000180.1:0-7127 GCA_964421095.1 uncultured Syntrophaceae bacterium | reverse complement strand
TCATGGAAATGCCCGATGCTCCCTACACGTTGAATATGAAGAAGGTTGAGAGTGCCGTAACGAACATCATTCATGGTAGGCCGGTTTTGAACCGGGATGCGCTGATGAACCCAGATGTGCTGGATTACTTTGAAAAAATTCTACCGGAGTTACAAAAATAAGAATTTGAATCCCGGAAGAAAGGAGGTGATAACCTCCAGTGGCTCGGTTTATTTTTTGATTCCAATCTGCTTCGGGAAGGTTTTATTTTTCTCCGAACATTTTAAAAGGGGGGCTCAGCATGAACGAAAAGGGTAAAGAAGAGGTTCGAGGGGGCTTTGAGTTCATTAAGGAATGGAGTGATGCGCTTACCATCTGGACTCAGCGTTGGATCCCCGATGCTTTGGTCATTGTCATCGTTTTGAGCTTTGTTGCTTACATCTTCGCGCTCATCTGGGGATTCAAGCCAGAAGTTGGCCTTGGTTCCCGAGCTTATCAATCGGTTCAGGCATGGGGAAAGGGGTTTTGGGTTCTGCTCGAGTTTGCCATGCAGATGTGTCTGATCATGATGACCGGTTATATCCTGGCTTGCTCACCGCCTGTGCGCAGATTGCTGGATGGCCTCTCCGGCTTATCCAATCCAGAAAAACCCCATCAGGCCATTATCAGCATGTCTCTTTTTTCAATGATCGTGGCCTGGCTCAACTGGGGATTGAGTTTGATCGGCAGTGCCATGCTGGCTCTTTTTATTGTCCGGCGAAATCCAAGGGTCGATTACCGTCTACTCATCGCTGCAGCCTACCTGGGACTCGGTTGTACCTGGCACTCCGGATTAACCGGATCGGCGACCTTGCTCGTGGCGACTCCAGACAACTTTTTGATCAAAGGGAAATTATTGGATGCGGTCATTCCTGTCTCCAGCACGATCTTCCATCCTTTCAATCTGATCCTCACTTTGATCATCCTTATCGTGGTCACCATCTTGATGGCCTTGATGCACCCAAGACCAGAGAAAACCTTCGTCGTGAAGCCTGAGTTGATGGATCAACTCAAACTTTATGAGGCCCCGCCAAGACCCACAAAATGGGAAAGCCCTTCCGATTGGATGAACTGGTGGCCTGGATTTAACATCATCACTTTCATCGGCGGTCTGATCTGGTTGGTCTGGCACTTCTCAACCAGAGGCGTTGAACTGACTCTCAATGTGGTCAATTTTGCCATGTTGATGTTGGGCATCCTCTTCCACTGGAGGCCTTGGTCATTCCTGAAGGCCACTGAGGATGCAGGGAAGGCGGTTTGGGGCATAGTCATCCAGTTTCCCTTTTATGCGGGAATCTTCGGCCTCTTCCGATTCACCTTGCTTTCTGAAGCATTCACCAAGGCCTTTGTGGCTATCTCGACCCCCCAGACCTTCCCTCTTTTTATCTACTGGTATGGCGGACTGCTCAACTACCTCATTCCTTCTGGAGGTGGTGAGTGGGCAGTGGTTTCGCCTTACATCATCCCTGCGGCAAAACAGTTGGGCGTTGGAATGGGGACGACCGTAGTTACTTTTGCCTGGTCCGATATGATGACCGATATGATCCAGCCCTTCTGGGCCATTGCCATGCTGGCCGTGGCGAAGTTGAACTTCAGGGATATCATGGGCTACTTGCTTATGGTCTTCTTTATCTATTTGATCATCACCTCTATAGCCTTCTACTTCTTCGTCCCGAATTGGTAATAAAAAGGAGGTGGTTGAAAATTCGTCCACGTCGGGGATTACCCGAGGATCGGTGATTTTTGGGACGAATCGCCTTCCCACGAGGGTATGTTACGAGATAATATATGGGCTCCGAGAACCCCACTTCTCCAGAGAGGAGTGGGGTTTTTGGGCCGTGAACCTTGACTTTGGATTTCCCTTCAGCGGATAATAATTTGTTGCTCATTAAACACTGATCAGGGAGGTATAGAATGGCCAAAAAGAGAAAACTGGGGAGAGGAGTCGCCGTTGTCGGCGGCGGGCTGACAAAGCTGGGCTTATTCAAAGATCGCAACAGCAAAGACTTCTTTTCCGAAGCCTTTATGGAAATGGTTGAATCAGTCGACAAAGGATTCGACCCCAAAGATATAGAGGCAATCTACATAGGGAATTTCACCAATGATTTCTTCGTGAATCAGGCCCACTGGGGTCCCATCATATCTGACCTGGTCGGCCATGTACCCAAGCCTGTGACCCGGACAGAGGGAGCGTGTGCCTCCAGTGCCCTGGCCTTTCGGGAGGGAGTATTTGCCATTGCCTCAGGATTCTACGACATTGTCCTGGTGGGCGGCTTGGAACAGATGTCCAAGCGGACGACGGAAGAAGTCGCCGAAGGGTTAGGTATGGCTGCCAGTCCCTATGAGGTCGCCGCTGGGTTCACCTTCCCCGGGGTTTTTGGGACCATCGCTACAGCTTATTTCGCCAAATACGGCGCGGACCGGGAGGCCCTCTTCAACGTGACTATTAAAAGCCATAACAATGCCCCGCTCAACCCAAAGGCGCAGTTTCCCATGACCATCCGTGATTTCATGAACGCCCGGATTGAACGCTGCCGCCAGAAAGGGGAGCCCGTGCCCAACTGGAAGGACGAAAGGGATCTATTGCGGGATCCAGGGGCGAACCCTCCCATTGCCTGGCCTATGCATCTCTTTGATTGCTGCCCTATCAGCGACGGGGCCTCCTGTCTGCTTCTGGTGGCCGACGAACAGGCCAAGAAATTCACCGATGAACCCATTTACGTGGCCGGCATCGGGCAGGGCAGTGGATATAGCTTTCATGCCAAAAGGGACCTGACCTCCTTCGAGGCCACCCGGGCTGCCGCTCAGGAGGCTTATGAAATGTCCGGCCTGAAGCCTGAAGATATCCAGTTCTCCGAAGTCCACGACTGCTTCTCTATCGCTGAAATCGTTCATTTAGAGGACCTCGGTTTCTATAAACCCGGACAGGGATACAAAGCGGTAGCCGAGGGGGCAACCCGGCTGGATGGCCCAAAGCCTATCAATACCTCCGGAGGACTCAAAACCAAAGGTCACCCGGTGGGCGCGACGGGCATCGCCCAGCTATACGAGGTGTGGGTCCAGTTGAGGGGCAAAGCCGGCAAAAGGCAAGTCCCCAAACCAAACTTGAGAATTGGGGCGGCACATAACCTGGGAGGCACGGGTGGGACCTGCACTTTTACCATTCTGGAGAGGAGGTAAGCCATGAGCGACAGGCCTTTCAACGATTATTCCTACGAACAGTTTCTCAACGAAGGGAAAATCATGGGCTCACGGTGCAAGAAGTGTGGCGCCCTGGCTGTACCTCCCCGTCCCATATGCGTGTCCTGCTTTGGGAGTAAGATGGAATGGGTGCAGTTTAAGGGCGATGGCAAACTGGCTGCCTTTACCAGCATCGTAGTGGCGCCGCCGCCCATGGCCAAGGAGGGCTTTGGCAGGAACAATCCGTACATTGTGGGCGTCGTAGACCTGCACGAAGGGGTAAAGATCGTGGCCCGCATTACAGGAGTCGATGCCAAAAAGCCAGAGCAGATCAAGGTCGGCACGCCCCTCCAGGCGGAATTTCTCCAGAGAGGCGAAGGACCCAACAGACAAGCGATTCTGGCTTTTAAGCCGTAGCCGCAAAATAAAATCAGCATTTCAGGAAGAAAAGTTCATCTGCGCCCCCCTCATCCCAGGCCTCTCCCTCGAAGGAGGAATAGGTCAGGGTGAGGGGCTTTTTTTGTCTGCAAGCTTGCTGCAAGTTCTCTCCTGCGTTATGATTGCGCCGCTATTTTCGCACGAAAGAGATCGTCTATGTCCGATTTCTTTAGTACTTTTTCGAACCCAGGAGTGTGGTGATCATCGGGGCCTTGAAAACTCCCGGGAAAGCCGGGAATTAGATTCTGGTGAACATGCTCATGGCTCTCAAGCAAGGCCTTGTCGAGGGGCAGGATAATGGTCTGGACGTCACTGTCCCGAACAAATTCGATATGGTTCGATTTTCTCCGGGTCGAAGGTGAAGCCCCACCCGGGGCGTTCGGGAATGGTGATCAATCCATTTTGAAGTTGCATTTTTTCCTTGTATAAAGTGGAGAACCAGGGCATATGCTCGAGGTATGTGCCATTGGGGATCGTCCCCATGATTTGCAGGCTCTGCTCTGAGAATATATGGGGAGAGACCGGGACTTCGAAAGCCTCAGCCATGTGGGCGACTTTCAGGAACTCAGTAAACCCGCCCACCCGCGCCAGGTCCGGCATTAATAAATCCGCCGCTTTCATCTCCAGCATCTGCCGAAAGCCATAGCGCGTATATTCTGTCTCCCCGCTGGCAATGGGCACATCCAGAGCGGCAGCGACCCTGGCCGAACCTTCCAGATCATACGCCGGTACTGGCTCCTCGAACCATATGAGGTTGAATTCTTCCAGCTTTCGCCCCAGGCGAATCGCCCGCTCCACGGTGAATCCTTGATTGGCATCCACCATTAACCCGATATCCGGGCCGATGGCCTGGCGAAGCGCGCGCACGCGCTCGACATCCTCTTCGATTCGGGGCTTGCCGATGCGCAATTTCATGGCCCGAAATCCTTGGGCGATAAGAGCCTTCGCCTCTTCTACCAATTCTTCGGTGCTCTGGGAAAGCCACAGGCCACCACTCGCATAGGCGGGCACCTGATCGCGAAAAGCTCCACAGATTTTGTAAAGCGGCCGCCCTGTGGCCTTGCCGACCACATCCCAACAGGCTATATCCAAGGCGGAAAGGCTGAACAAAGAAATTCCTTTGTGCCCAAAGAAGTTGATCTCCCGCCATATCTTTTGCCAGATCCTTTCCGTGTAATGGGGATCTTCCCCGAGCACTTCTGGTTTTAGGCTGAGAACCATGGCCTCAAAAACATCCAACCGCTTGGCACTGAGGGTAAAGATATAACTCTCCCCGGTGATGCCTTCATCCGTATCCACAAAAATCAGTACACAGCCAACTGAACGAATATCGTGAATGGCGGTCTTCACCGGTTTTGCGATGGGAACATTTATCAAGACGGTTCGAACATCCGTGATTTTCATTCTTTATCTCCCCCTGCGCTACATTGCCCCTGAGTAGCGGGGCAAAGAATTTCGGGAACGGAAAAAGCGACTTCTCGGCTTGGTTTGACTACTGCCGCAGGAAATGATCCTTTCAAATCATGGGTGAAAAGGGGATCAACGCCTACCGTTAAATTTTGGCAAATTGGCGGAGGGCTTGGGTAAAAGTCATGCCCCGGCGGATCTCTTCCGTGGCTTGCTTATCCTGCTCGTCCAGCTTCTTCGCTGTGTTCATGACTTCTTCAGCCACCTCGATGGGAACGCAAACAATTCCAGTTCCATCGCCAACAATGATATCGCCCGGCCGCACTCGGATGCCATCAATCTTAATCACTGTGTTCATGGAGAGGATCTTCACCCGGCCTTTGCCGGAAGTGGGAACGACATACCGGGAAAAAACTGGGAAATTAAACTCCCGGATTTCATCAAGATCCCTCACTCCTCCATCCACGACCAACCCGGCGACTCCTCTTTTCTGGGCGGCGAAAGAAGCAATTCCCCCCCAGGTGGAAACCTGCTGGCCGCCGTTATCGATCACGATGACATCGCCCTCTTGGGCAGAGTCAATCACTGGCCCCAGCCTAAAATCCTCATTGGTATAGGTCCCGAGGACGCCCGTGACTTCCTTGACAGTAAGAGCCGCACCCACAAAATGAAATCCAGGGCAGATGGGCTTGATATTCTGGATGACCCCAGAGATCTTTAAGTCATCTAAGACATTGCCAATCGTACTGGTGGCCAAATTCCGGAAACCCTCGATCAAGGCCACCGGCGGCCTATTGATCTTGCCGACTTCCATAATTTCCTCCTTACCTAAAAAGAAGTTATTGTCAAAATCTAACCACAGAGAACGCAGAGAAATTATCTATTTTCCGGAAGTTCAAAAAGCTGTGATTCCCTCCCCTCTGTGCCCTCTAAAGGATTAACCTCTTGATCCCATCCTTTAACCGAACTACCTTAAAAATTGATCAACAAACCCACCCTTTTATCCAAGGCCCTTAAATTTAGGATTTTGAATTTGGGATTTATTTTCTAAGGGCTTCTTGGGCCGCCTTTAATCCCAGATCCAGCGCTCGCCTGTTTAGATCTTCGGTCCCCTTGGGCACTCTGGAGAGAACAGCCTTCCGCATGGCTTCTTCCGAAGCAACTCCGGTGAGGCCAACGAGCGCCCCCAAGGCGACAATATTGGAAACGATCTGCCCACCCGCCTTCTGACCCAGGTCGGTCAGTGGAATCATGTAGACCCTGGAGGGTGTGGCCGGCGCTTTCTTGATGGAGGTACTATCGACGATCAGCAAACCATCCTCTTTTAACGAACTTAGAAACTTTTCAACGGAAGGCTGATTCATGACCAGTAGAATATCTGGCCGGGTCACTTCCGGGAAGACGATCTCCTCATCGCTGATGATGACTTCGGCCCGGCTGGCTCCCCCCCGGGCTTCGACCCCATAAGACTGAGTCTGGACCACATTCTTTCCGTCATATAGACCAGCAGCTTCAGCCAGAATAATGCCCGCCAGGATCATTCCCTGCCCGCCGGAACCGCTGAGTCGTACTTCGATTTTCATCGTTCTTCCTATTCTTAAAATTGAACCACAGGGCACACCGAAGATTTCTCCGTGAACTCTGCGGTTTTATCGGTTTTCCTGTTTCTCCTGCACTTTGGCAATCAGACGATAATAATCCTCCATATACTCAGGTCCCTTTTCCTCGATGAAAATTCCAGTGATGATTTTCCCCGCCAAATCTTCCGGCCTCATCTCCCTGGCTTTCTCGATGGGGACGGAATTCTCTTTCTGCCATTTGAGCATGGCCACAGGAGACCCGCGCTTGCTGAACTTCCCGAAATAGGTGGGACAATGACTCTCCACCTCAACGAAAGAAAAGCCCTTGTGCAAAATCGCTCGCGTGAGGAAATTCACCATTTGGTTTACATGGTAGACCGTGGTCCGAGACACAAAAGTAGCCCCCGCCGCCTGCATGAGCTGGCAAAGGTCAAAAGAACGCTCCACCATCCCATAGGGTGTGGTCGCTGTAGGGGTTTGCTGCGGCGTGGTGGGCGAGTACTG
>CAYQWO010000179.1:5048-7218 GCA_964421095.1 uncultured Syntrophaceae bacterium | reverse complement strand
GTGTATAAGAGACAGGATCCAGGCCGGCCAGGCCACCTGAATCCAGCAGAAGACAGCGGAAAACCAGGCCCAAAACTTCGGCGGGCCCATTCGGGTAAACCCCTGCAGGACCGTCTCTCCAGTGGCCATGGTGTAACGGGCAATCTCCATGTTCAGGAACACCTGGCATATGCAGGATACCCAGTAAAGCCAGAAGATCCCGACAAACAACTTAGCTCCCATGAAGCCGGCATGGTAAGCCTCGAAGCCGCCGACGGAAAGGGCTCCCAGAATGATGGCTGGCCCGGCCCACTGGAATAGCCCTTTCAAGGTTAACGGTGGGGGCTCGGGCATTTCCCTGATTTCCCATGGGGGCTTGATGTCCCCCGCCTTCATCGTACGAACAGCCTGCGCTTTCTCTTTTTCCGCCATTTTTAACCTCCTTTCTGGATTAAGGTTTGACAGAAAAATCGATCAAGAGCTCATACGACTTACAAAATTCTTTGATTACTTTTGTTGGATGGTTAGGGCTAAGAAATTCATTCTGCCAGGAAACGAAAAAGCAATGCCCTTTTCAGAAAGCCCGTTAAAGTCCCCAATGGTTGGCATAGTAAGAAAATTCCGATTATTTGTCAATAATTATTATAGGCGAAAGGCAATAGGCTAAAGTCCCTCTTTCTTCAACTCCTCGGCGAGTTTCCTTTGTCTCTCGTTTAGGCTCTTAGGGTACCGGATGAATATACGTACATACTCATCACCCTTGCCCCCTCCCTGGAGGCGGGGTAAGCCGAAACCTTTGAGACGGATCCGGCTGTTACCCTGAGTCCCGGGTGGAACTTTAATATGCTTTGAGCCGTCGAGCGTGGGAACTTCGATCGTGGATCCCAGGAGAGCCTCGGATAATTTAATTTCCTTTTCTACGGTGATATCACTCCCTTCCCTTTTGAAAGTCGGGTGTTCCGCAACGTTCACTTTGAGGTAAAGGTCTCCGGGAGGCCTTCCACCAACCCCATCCATTCCTTTGCCGGCCAAGCGGAGTTTCTTTCCACTTTCGATGCCCGGGGGGATTTTCACCGTTACCTCCTCCGTCTTCCCCCCCTTCGAGAACCTTACTTTCTTCTCGCAGCCCAGAGCAGCTTCCTGAAAACTGAGGTTCAACTCGGAGTGAATGTCCTCGCCCTTCTCGGCCGTCGGACCATGGGTCTGATAGGCGCCTCCTGAAAATATATCGCCAAAATCGTAGGCTTGGCCTCCCCTCTGGCCGAAGAGATCGTCGAAACTCCCGTAACGGACCTTGGCTCCCCGACCGCCGCCTCCGAAGATGCGGCTGAAAACATCGTTGGTGGAAAACCCCAGGTCCTTGAAAAGATCGCTGATGTCGAAACCGCGGAAAATGTCCTCCTGGGAGAAACGCTGGCTGAATCCGGAAGGCCCGAATTGGTCATACTGTTGGCGTTTGCCCTTGTCGCTCAACACGGCGTAGGCCTCGTTGATCTCCTTGAAACGCTCCTCAGCCTGCTTGTTCCCCGGGTTGCGATCGGGGTGGTGTTTCATGGCCAGTTTGCGATAGGCCTTTTTGATTTCTTCTTCCGTAGCCGTCTTCCTGACGCCTAAGACCTCGTAGTAATCTCTCTTGGCCATGGCCTCACTCGTGTTTGTAGGTCTCGCGGATTAATAGGTTCAAGTAATTTTCCGGATTTTCCATTGCCTCGGCCGGCAGGGAAAAATCCCGCTTCCCAGTCTTCTCTCTGATGAGCTTCAGCCCGTGCTCGTAGTTCTGGAAAGATTGCTTCAAGAATGCCCCGGGCTCCACCCCTTCTTCCCAAACTTTTATAAGCAGTTGGTCAATGGCCTCTTCCGTGAAGGCAATCTGTACTTCGTTACGGCTGGAGAACTCTCGGGCAAAATCCTGGGATGCCTGGTGGACGGCCAGGAGCGCCTCCACCGCAGAATCCACATCTACCCGCTCTTCTACGGTCCGTTGGGTGATGAGTTTAATCCGCCGGTCGGAAAAGTCGATTCCGCACCGCTCGCGGAATTCTGTTCCCTTCTTGCGGAGGGAATTTTCTAACTCCCTCTCCTCCTCGGCCAGCAAACGGCGGAAGGCCGCTTCCCGCTCTGGATCCTCCGGGTTTTGGAGGAGCTTTTGCAGCTCGCCCGCCGGGTCCTCCACCATTGCCCGCGTGACCGC
>CAYQWO010000179.1:3461-4948 GCA_964421095.1 uncultured Syntrophaceae bacterium | reverse complement strand
ACCACGGGCAGCCTGCCGACGAACTCCGACTCGAACCCGTACTGGATCAAGTCCTCGGCTTTCACCTGTTTCAGGTATTCCGCCCGTTCGTCTTTAGACTTGATTTCTGCGCCAAATCCTATGTCCTGACGGTTCAGTCGCTTCTTAATAATCTCCTCCAGCCCATTGAAGGCCCCGCTCATGATGAACAGAATGTACTTGGTGTTGATCTTCTTTTTCTCCCGCTTTCCAGTTTTCTGGAATTCCATGATGGCTTCCATCTGGGAAACCGGGTCATGGGGAACCTTCAACTCCACCTCGGTCTCCTCCATGGGCTTGAGCAGAGCCCGCTGGACTCCCGAGCGGGAGACATCCGGGCCAATCAGGTTGGGGGCGGCGGCAATCTTGTCCACTTCATCCAGATAAATGATCCCGTATTGAGCGAGCTCGATATTTCCGTTGGCTTCATAGACCAGGTCGCGCACCAGGTCCTCCACATCGCCACCGACATAACCTGTTTCGCTAAACTTGGTAGCGTCGCCTTTGACAAAGGGCACGCCGATCTTCTTGGCGATGAGCTTCACCAGGAAAGTCTTGCCAACTCCTGTGGGCCCAATCATGATAATGTTATTCTTGATCTCTCCTACGCTCTCATGCCTGTGATTCCTATGCGGCAACTCGAACATTTTAATCCGGTTGAAATGGGTGCATACCTTGGTAGCCAAGACCTCCTTGGCCTCTTCCTGTTTGACAAGGTATTCGTCCAAGTAAGATTTCAGCTCCTCGGGCTTCATGTCGAAATGGATGGACAGAGGCTCGCTCTTTTTTTCCTTTTCTCCTTCTCCGACCTTCTCTCCTTCGGGTTCCGGGATTGGGCCGAACCCGGCAAACTGAACCCGTCGCCCGTACTTCTTGGCCAGATAGTCGCTCAGATCCTTCTGGATCTCCTTAATATCCAAATACTTTTCCATGACTTTTATAATCCCTCCAAACCTTTGCAGTTAGTTATTATTATAATACTTTTTAGGCGTCCATGCCAGCTTTCAGATTGGTCGCTGCGGCGTTCCCCCCTTTTCCCTTGAAATGAAAGGGTTTTCCTGATTTAATAAAATTTTTGCCAGAATTACCAGGAATTCATGAAATGCAGGATTTGCAAGAAAGTTTTTGATGCATGAGCTTTCCGTAACCCAGAGTATCCTGGAAATTGCCCTCGATTATGCCACCCGAGGTCAGGCGACCAAGATCACTGAAATCCGCTTGCAAATCGGAGAGATCAGCGACTTCGACGACGAATGGATTCAGAGGTACTTTGATTTCGTGAGCAAGGGGACGATCGCCGAGGGAGCGAAGCTGCGCATCTCCCGCCTTCCTGCCCGGATGCAGTGCCACCGGTGTTCCTCTATATTCTCCCTGGATAAATCCACCTGGAATACCCAGTGCCCTTCCTGCCAGAGCAAAGAGACTCAGCTCATCTCCGGCCGGGAGTTTCGGGTGGAATCCTTGGAAGT
>CAYQWO010000179.1:0-3361 GCA_964421095.1 uncultured Syntrophaceae bacterium | reverse complement strand
GGGAATATCCCTGGTTTTCAGGCCCTCGTAACGTTTTTTAGCTATTTGAATTATCTTTTCCTCCAGGTTTTCCTGACCCTGGCACTGCTGGATGACCTCCTGCCGCATCTTTTCTGCAGCCTCGATGGAGCGAGGGATGAATTCCCTGGCTTCTTTTCCGACAAAGGCCCCGTTACGGGCTGCGCCGAGGATCTCTACATCGAGGGGCCGCAGTTTTTCAAGGGATTTTTGATAGAGAAGGTAGTTTTCATTTCCAGCGGGGAAGATCTCTTCTCCCTCTCCAGGAATTCCGCCGGCATCCGACGGGAAAAGGGCCTTCAAGGATTCAACGTAGGCCGCGATGGAGCAAGAACTATGACCGGGCATCTCAATGATTTGTACCCTTAGGCCTTCCCCCAGGTCGATAATATCGCCTTCTCCCACGACTTCATCCACGGCGACCTGATCAAAGTCCAGGTTCAGTTCCGCCGCCTTCTCCATCTTGAGGAATTCGAGCATTTCCCTGTTCCGGGCGCGGATGAACTGAACGACTTTCTCTTTCTGGTATAGCTCCTGGCTGCGCTTTGAGCCCACCACCTTAAGTTGCGGGATCATCCTTTTGAAGAAAGGGGCGATGCCGCAGTGGTCAAAGTGAGAATGCAAGAGTAACAGGCGGGTGATCCTGGAGGGATCGATCTGCCGGTCCTTGAACTGCTGGAGCATGCTGGGAACCAGGTAACTCATGCCCCCCTCGACGATCATGTATTCTTTCCCTTGGAGCAGGTAAACGCACATCTCGGGCTTACCCAGGAACTCGATCTGTGGATGAATCGTCTGCGGCATAAGAACGCGCATCTTATACCCCCCAAATAGCAATCAGCTGCCAGCTTTCAGCGACCAGCCAGAAAAAATTATTCCTCTTTTCCCTGTATTAGCTGACCGCTGAAGGCTGATTGCTTTCTTTTCTGCCCACCTTATCAAAGCTGGCCACCCTCTGGCAATAGAAAATGAATGCTCGCCCACCCCAGTTTTTTCTCGCTAGGATTGCCCGGCGGGGAGAGCGATGGATGAGGAATCCCGGCGGGAAAGAATTGTTCCGAGGGCGATGGGTGAGCTTCCGCAAAGGGAAGCGGGATCGAAGGGCCGCCCAGAAATATCGGCTGAAGTCCGCCAGCGCTTAAGGAGGAACCAACGCCTTGGAGTCCGAAGGAATCGCCCTCCCCGCCGGGTTCAGCACTTCACCCAAAACTGGGGGTGGGCACCCATTAAAAAAAGAAGAGGAATGGAAAGAGCGGCCTGCCGCCTTAGAGAGCTCTACAGCCGAGAAGCGCTTTCTTCGAGGACTGCTTGGCTTGAGGATCAAAGGGTAAATTAAAAGAGATTGCCGGCTCGTTCTGAATGCCCTTGATTTGGAATAAAGACCCTGTTAGGTTAAGCAGAGTGAACAAGATCGTTCTGGTCAACCCGCCGTACTCCTTCTGGTCGCCAGAAAGAAATTACCTTCGGCCCTTCATCGGGAATCTGCCTTCCCTGGGGCTTTTGAGTCTGGCTGCTGTTCTCCGAGAGCGAGGATATGCCGTGAAGATCGTCGAGAGCGCTTCTTTGGGTTTATCTTTTACCCAGACTCTGGAAAATATTTTGCAGGAAAATCCGCGTTACCTGGGGCTCACCTGCACCACGGCCTCCGTGGAAAACGCCGCCAGAATCGCCCAGGCCATAAAAGAGAAAAACCCCAAGATCTCCATCTTTGTGGGCGGGCCCCACATCACAGCCCTGCCGGAAGAGACTTTTCGCCGCCATCCGGCCTTTGATTATGGGGTGGTCGGTGAAGGGGAGATGGCCTTTTTGGATCTACTGGAAGTCGTCGATGAAAACGGAAAAATCAAGAGCGTGGAGAGTGCTGTCTTCCGAGAAGGTGGAAAAGTTTTGGTAAACCCTCGAAGAAGATCCATCGATCATTTGGACCGGCTCCCTTTCCCGGCCTATGACCTTCTTCCCTTTTTTCCAGCCCGCTATCGCCCACCATTCCTGAATTACCTGAAGGGCCCGTCTGCCTCCTTCACCTCTTCCCGGGGCTGTCCCCAGGCTTGTACTTTTTGCGATCGATCAGTCTTCGGCACTCATTATCGATATTTCTCCGAAGACTACATTTTCGACCTCATCTCGCATCTATGCCAGAAATACGGCATCCGGCACCTTATTTTTGTCGATGATCAGTTCGCCGCCTCCAAGGCTCGCCTGATCCGCCTTTGCGAAAAGATGGCGGCGGGAAACCTGAAGATCCGCTGGAATTGCGACGCCCGGGTAGATTCAGTAGGTCCAGAGTTGTTGCAATTGATGAAAAAGGCGGGATGCTGGATGATCAGCTTTGGGATTGAAAGTGGATCCCAGAAGATTCTGGATGGCCTTCACAAAGGGTTCGACCTCGAGCAAGTCGAACGTGCCGTGCGCTGGACAAAAGAAGCTGGCATTCGGGCGAAAGGCCTTTTTATGATCGGCTATCCCGAGGAGACAGAAGGGACCCTGCATCAAACCCTCTCCCTTCTCCTTCGCCTGCCTCTCGACGAAATGAACCTATCGTTCCTCACCCCCTACCCGGGGACAGAAATCTATCAGCAGGCGAAGCGCCTACCTGAATTTGTGGAAGATTGGGGCCGGATGAATGCCATGAATCCTCTTCTGACGCCCCGGGCGTTGGCCGCAGGGGCGCTGGAGAAAGCGTACGCCAGGACCCTCCGCAAATTCTACATGCGTCCGGGGACCACCTTCTCCTACCTGGGCCTGCTCATACGGAGTTCGGAAAATTGCGTTCGTTTGGCGGCAGGACTTTGGCGAGGACTGTTAAGTCTGATGAAACCCTGGCGCGAAGGTTACGCCGGAGGGGATTGAATTGACGGGGGTGCGATTTGGGGAGGAGATGGAATTTCGAGTTTGGGTTTCCCCAGCATCTTTCTGAGCTCTTCCCCCTGCACCAATTCTTTCTCCAAAAGGAGGTGGGCTAATTGATCCAAGACATTCCGGTTTTCGCCCAGGATTCCCCGTACCCTTTGGTGGGCTTCTTCCATGACTCGGGCAACTTCTTCATCGATCTGAGCGGCTTTCTCTTCACTATAGGCCTTGCTGGGGGAAAAACTCTCCGGAAGGAACATCGGCCGGCGCTCCCGCTCATAGGTCACCAGTCCCAGCCGTTCGCTCATGCCATATTCTGTGACCATGGAGCGGACAATGTCGGTGGCTCGCTGTAAGTCATTCTGAGCCCCGGTGGAGATCTCTCCGAAGATCAGCTCCTCGGCGACCCTGCCCCCCAGGAGCACGGCGAGCCGGTCCAGCAGCTCCGAGCGGGTCATCAGGTAGCGGTCTTCTGTCGGTTGCTGCTGGGTGT
>CAYQWO010000178.1:4516-7226 GCA_964421095.1 uncultured Syntrophaceae bacterium | reverse complement strand
GCGCAAATCTGCGCCCTACTTTTATTACATAGAAAATAACAACTTTTCATGGCCCGAGGCCGAGGGGTGAGCGCTGCAGAATCGGCGGGCGGGACTCTTCATAAAAGAGAGCCTTTGGATTCCGCGCAGCTTCGATGGGCGGTCCCTTAAGCAGAGATCGACTGCTTCCCCCTCCGGAACGGAAAAGTAAGTTCCGACGCCATCTATGAAAGAATCACCGCCTCATTCTGCCAGCGAATCCTTTGGCCTCGGGCCAAAAATTTTTCAGAGGTCGCGGGTGGCCCATGGCCATGGAGAATTTATTCGGGAATATTCAGGCACTTGAGGGTGCGCAGGAAGACCGGTAAGACCCCCAGGAAGAACAGGCCTAAAAGGGTGAAGCCCGAAGAAAAAGAGAACGCTTCAGCCCAGTATCCGATCCCCGAGGGGATGACCCCGCCTCCGAGAAGAAATCCGATGAATATGACCAACGATACCGCGGCACTCCGCAGATAAGAAGGAAAAGCCAGCGAGAGGATCGTAAAACCCACAGGGAATAAACAGGCTGTGGCCGCGGCCTGAAAGAATATGAGTATGGGGGTAGTCATGGAACCTCGGGTAAGGCCAAGAAGAAGGGTAAACACCCCGGTCGATGTCAGGAATATGGTCAGGGCTTTTCGGGCTCCCACCCGATCAATGATCAATCCGTAAAAGAAAAGAACTACGATCCCAAACGTTCGAGAAAGCCCGATGAGGGTGTTGGCCCATCCCCGTTCCATCCCCATTTCGCTCACCAGAAAAAGGGGCATCATGGTATAGGTGCCGGTACTTGATCCGATGGAGACCGTGAACAGGGTCGCCATAATCCAAAAAGAAGGGGTCCGCAGAATTTTATGCAATGATTGGAAACGGGGCGGCTCTCCCTTATTTTTTCCACCCTCGCTCCCCAAAAAGAAGAAAAGACCCATGAGAATTGACGAAATCCCTGCAATGGCCAAGGCTCCTCGCCAGGAAAACAATTTTAGCAGAGCCTCGGAGACCAACGGTGCTGTGACGAGAGCTAAATTGGGGGCCAATTCATGGAAGGCGATTGCTTTTCCCCATTGCTCCCTTCTGACCAGGCTGGTCAGAGTGGCGATTCCGGAAGGAAGGTAGATCCCCGCAAAGAAACCGATCAGCACAAGTCCGGCATGCATCCCCTTGATTGAGGTGGAGCCCGATACAAAAAGCAATGCTCCGCCCACAGCGATGCTGGACAACGTGATCGTATGCTGGTGGATCAAGCGGGAGGAGATGATCCCTGATCCCAAAAGTCCTGGGCAGTAACCCGCCGCGATAAAAAAGAATAGAGACCCAGCTTCCCCGTGTCCCAGGCCTAACTCTCCCTCAATCACCGGAAGGAGCGGAGCCAGCACAACCCGTGAAAGAAAATTGAGATAGAAGATGGCCACGAGAATCAGAAGGGACGTCAGAGGGAATGGAGAAGTTTTCTGTTCGGTCATACAAGAAAATCAGATTCAAAAATAGCCGCTCTCGTTTGACAGGAGAAGGCACATATTTTTTCTAACATCTTATGCCAGCATTGTCAAAGACGGGAAAATGAACTCCATGCTGAATGATTCAAGTTAAATCCCCCCTCCTGCCCTTTTTTTATCTTAATTTTCTTATTGACAGCATTTTCTGATTCATACACAATGCTTTTCGTTCAAATAGCAATTTGGCCATCATCAGCTGGCCTTAAGCGCTCGCGCACATCTAACCCATGAGGGTTGCTAAGATGGTTTAAGGGAGGTGGACACATGATTGCCGAGATTACCGCGCAGGCGCTGAATGCCGACCGCTTTATCAATGAGAAGGTCGAGGAGATTAAGGTCGCCGTTGGGGACGGCTTGGCGCTCAACGCTCTATCGGGAGGCGTCGATTCGTCTACGGTCACGATGCTCGGGCATCGAGCCCTGGGCAAGCGCCTGAAGACCGTCTTCATCGAAAACGGCCTCATGCGTGAGGGAGAGCCCGAACAGGTCGCGGGTTTCTTCCGCAAGCTCGGCGTTACGGTTGAAGTAATCGAGGCGCGCCAAGAGTTCTTCGCGGCGCTCAAGGGAATCGTGGACCCGGAAGAGAAGCGCGAGGCCATTACGCAGACCTTCTACCGAAATGTATTCGGGCGCATCGTCAAGGAAAGCGGAGCAAAGTACCTTCTCCAGGGAACGATCCTGACCGATGTGGATGAGACCGTCGCCGGAATCAAGCGGCAGCATAACGTCTTGGAGCAGCTCGGGATCGACCCGCAGGAGGCTTTCGGCTACCGCATCATCGAGCCGCTGATTCAGCTGCGCAAGGATGGCGTTAGAAAGATCGGCAAGGCTCTCGGGCTTCCGGACGAGCTGTTCGAGCGCATCCCGTTCCCGGGGCCGGCACTGTCGGCCCGGGTGATTGGCGAGGTGACCCCGGAGCGCATCGAGACAGTCCGCAAGGCCACCGTCGTCGTCGAGCGGTTGCTCAAGAGCACCGGTGCCTTCCAGTATATGGCGATCCTTCATGAAGACCGTGTGACCGGCATGCGGGACGGCAAGCGGGACTTCGGTCGCCAGATCGAGGTGCGCTGCTGGGACAGCGTGGACGCCCGGACCGCAACACCGACGCGGCTCTCGTTCGACATCCTGGAGAAGCTCGCCCGGGAGATGATCCGCGAAGTGCCAGGCATCGTCAGCGTCACCTACAACATAGCGCC
>CAYQWO010000178.1:0-4416 GCA_964421095.1 uncultured Syntrophaceae bacterium | reverse complement strand
GCTTCTCTTTTGACCGCGTCATTTTTGGCAATCTCTCCTTTGGCCGCGGCCGAAGCCTGAACCGTGCCGATCCATTTTAATTTCGTGAAATCCGCGGTATTCTTAAAACTGTGAACAATCGGGTTGCCGGTCGACACATCTGGATCGCCGCAGACTGTGATGAGCCCGATCCGCTTCCCCTTCATCTTGGGGGAATAGGCTTTGTGCAAGCGCCAGCCGGCGTCATAGAAGGCGCACCAGCGGTCCAGGTATGCTTTCATCTGGGCGGTCATGGCCCAGAAATAGACGGGCACGCTGTGAATGATGCTATCAGCTTCAAGGATTTTCTTATGGATCTCCGGCATATCGTCCTTGATGGCGCAGACCCCCGTTTCGTTGCATTTGTCGCAGTTCAGGCAGGCGGAGATCTTCTTCTGGCAAAGAATGATCTTTTCCACTTCCGCTCCTGCGTCCCTGGCTCCGGCTAGGGCTTGGTCTAAAAGAATGTCGCTATTCCCACCCAGGCGTGGGCTTCCCAGGACTCCTAAGACCTTCATTTTTTCCTCCTTTACATTCTTTACATTTTAGGGCCGCAGGAAAATTTCCGTTCCGGTGAGTAGATGATCTCCTTTAAGAACAGCACGCTCATCACACCTACATAGGCCCCCGCGATCGAATCGCTCAGATAATGGGATGTTATAATCACCCGGCTGGCCCCGACCAGCAAAGCAAAACAAAAAAGCAGAATGCGCGTACGCGGGAAGAAAAGGGAAAGAGCCAAAGCGAGGGAGAACGTCGTGGCAGTATGCCCGGAAGGGAACGAAGTGAGCCCATGAGAGAAATTAAAAAGGGAAAAATTAAGAAAATTGATCCCATAGAGTCCTTGCTCAAAAAACATCTCCGGCCGGTACCGGCCGATGATGACTTTGATGATATTGGCCATAATCCCGGACACAGCGATGGAGGTGAAAAAAAAGAAGGCCTGATGGGCATAGACCGGTCGCCGTCGGAAAAACCTGAAGAATAGGAAAAGCGCAAAAGAGCCCACCAGATACCAGGTGGAAATCCCAAATTCGGTGACGATCCCAAAAAAATCGAGGATGCTTCTGTTCAGGCTTTTACAGTAAAGGGCAACCGGAAGGTCGAAAAAGAAATAGCTGAGAACGATCAACGGCAGAACTACGGCAAAAGAGCCGGCCACTTTGGCGTCAACGATTCTCATCTTTAGGCCCCTGAAAATTTCTGCACCATACATATTCTATCGCGTCCACTTTCCCTCCATTCAATACAATATCGATTCTGCGGGCTACCCGGGCCTCACCGCAGCGGAATTTTTTGGCCACATCCTCATCCGAAAAATGAGAGTTGACAAAAATTAAATCATACCCTAAAGGAGAATCTTTTTGCCAGAAATCAAACTGGTCTTGGCGCTGATCGATGACGAACACCTTATTTTTGTAAGGCAGGGAATAATACATCATTCTACTCCCCATGGTCCACTCGGTCACGGCTAAGGCTTTTCGGGAATGCGGATTTTCCTTCAAGATAGCATCGGCTTCTCGGGCGATGGTGGCCCAGCCGTAGATATCCCGGAAGGGCGATTGGAAATCAGGAAAAGTAAACCATTTGCCAGCGAGTTCCGCGTACAAGAGAAGCGTTATGATCAGGCTGATCCCTACAGAAAAATTGAGGAGATATCTTTTTACCTTCCCAGCGTCGACACTCAAGAAATGCACGCCCAGAGGGATGAAAAGGAGATAAAAAGGAGCTCCCCAATGAGGAAGGGATACATCGTAAAGCGAAGTGTACAGAAAAAAGGCCAAAACGGTCCCTCCCAAAAGAAGGGAGAAGTGGACCCAATCGTTTTGGGAACGGAAACTCTTAATAAACCCGTAAAGGGCGATCCCGAATAAAAATGGGCTATAGGTGCCGACCTGGGCAGCGAGAGAAATGAAAAAGGGCTTGAGTTTCACCGAGGGCGAACCAAGGACGTGGCTTCCCTGGTAGCGGAAGCTAACAAAATCATTCTGCAGATTCCAGTAAAGGACTGGAGTAATCAGAAGGAAGGCAATGGTGGCGGAGACAATCATATTTTTGGACATTATTAAATCATATCTCTGGCGGAGGATCAAATAGATTAGAAAGGGCGGGACCAGCAAAATTGAAGTATATTTGGCCAGACCGGCAAGCCCCAGAATGAGGCCGAGCCAGATGAAATATTTTAGCTGCGGGCTTTCTTCGATTTTTCGCACCACGAAGATGAGCAAAAAGACCAGCAGGAGTAAAAGGGAATCGGGTAAGAGCATCAGGCCCAGAGCATTGAACATGAAGGAGCTGTTCAGGGCCAGGACGGCGAGCCAGGAAACCTTCTGGGAAGCTGAAATGGCCAGAGTGAAGCGATAAGCCAGGAGGGAGGTGCAGGCAAACAGAATTATGGCCGGGAGCCTGGCTAAAAATTCATTCGTACCCAGAAGATAAAAGAAGGGGGCGTGGACCCAGCCCACGAGGGGTGGATGATCGACATAGCTGAGCGCCAGATGGATGGCGTACAAAACATAATGAGCTTCATCCACCCCCAGACCAAATGACGGAGCCACAAAAAGTCTTAGGAGAGTAAAAAAAACAATTACCAGAAAGACTTCTCTATGGCCTTTCAACACTAAGCCTCTCCCCTACACCAATTTCGACACATCCTCGGCCACCAGCGGGTAGTTGGTCAGAAGGGCCGGATCATGACCGGGGAAGATCAAATCCATGGAGGAGGCTTTGGCCCGGATCTTATCGTAGCTCTTCATCCAGCCAATCATGTCGGTGATAATGGCGCTGGGAATATCCGTACGGTAACTGGAGAAAAGATGGGCGAGATCGGAGCCGACAATGGCCGTCCCCTGGGTGGTATTCACGGCCACTACCTGAAGGCCGACGGTATGGCCCGGGGCGAGAAGGAGCTCAATCCCCGGCAGGATTTTATTGTCTCCGCGGATGAGCTTTAGCCTCTTGGTTCCTTGCCGCTTGGCCAGGTAGCGATTGCCGACCGGGTCCGTGGTGTGCATGAAAGGAGCTCTCTTGGCGATCGGGTTCTTCATCCAGAAAAGGAACTCTTTTTCCTGGAGGTAAATCGTCGCCCTGGGGAACAATTCCACGCCGCTGATATGGTCAAAATGGATGTGGGTGGCCACCACGTGCCGCACCTGTTCGGCATTGATGTTGATCCGTTTCAAGACCTCTGCCGGATTCACGTAGCCGTTCAGGTTGCGCTCTTGGGCCAATTTGGGTGCGCAACCGCAGTCTACGACAATTGTTTCCCCGCCGCCCCGAATGGCAAAGATATAGTAATTGATCTGGGTCGTCTTATCCAGGTCCTGGAACCAGGTGACCATCGATGCCGGGCGGATGAAAGGCCCGGCAAATTTGAGAGCATAAATCTCATACGTTGGGGTAGCCATATTTTTCCTCCTTTTTGTAGAGATTGGTATTGCCAAAATCTAACCACAGAGAACGCAGAGAAATAACAAACCGTATTTCTCTGTGGCTAATATGTATCAGATGGTCTGTCCGCCGTCCACGCGGATAATCTCCCCGGTCACGAATGAGCTGGCCTCGGAGCCCAGGAAAAGGGCCAGACCGGCAACCTCTTCCGGCTCGCCGAATCGCCTGAGCTCGATTTCCCGGATCCGCTGCGCCCGGCGCTCGGGGTCCGTCCAGTTTACCCGGCTGAATTCGGTCTTGATGGAACCAGGAGCAATGGCGTTCACCAATATATTATGCCCGGCCAGCTCCCGGGCCATGACTTGGGTCATCATATTCATGGCCGCCTTGCTGATGCAGTAGGCTCCGGTTCCATCGGCCCGGGCCCGCAGTCCGCTGATAGAACTGATATTGATGATCCTTCCTCCTCCCTGTTTGATCATCTGCTTGGCCACGGCTTTGCTCATCAGGAAGGCTCCTCTAAGGTTGACCTCCAATACTTTTTCGAAGGCCTCCTCTTCCAGGTCCACCATGCTGCTCAAAACCGGGTTGGTGCCGGCATTGTTGACCAAAATATCGATCCGGCCAAACTCCTCGAGGGTCTTTTGCACCAAATTTTGCACATCTTCTCTCTTGCCCACGTGGGCGGATATGGCCAGGGATCTTCTCCCTTTCGCCCGAATTTCTTCGGCAACCTTCTCCAGCTCTGGCGGCCGCTTATTCCGGCTCGAAACCACCACATCCGCTCCGGCCTCCGCAAAAGCCAAGGCTATGGCCCGCCCAATCCCCCGACTTGCCCCGGTGATCAAGGCAACTTTACCTTTTAGGGAAAAAAATCTGCCGAACATTCATCTCCCTCCCTTGCCGTTAATTTGTTTTGTCAAAAGTTATCTCCCCTCTCCCCTTGGGGGAGAGGATCAGGGTGAGGGGTAAGGAGGGCATCTCTCCTCAGGCCTTTCACCCCCACCC
>CAYQWO010000177.1:0-7235 GCA_964421095.1 uncultured Syntrophaceae bacterium | reverse complement strand
GGCACCTGCAGGAGGATCTTCATCGTGAAGATCGGGGTGCCGCTTTCGGGGGAAGGAGTGGCTTTGGTATGCATGTCCGCGATGTTGATCCCCTGGTCTGCCAGCAGGCGGGAGACATGGTAGACGATCCCCATGCGGTCCAGGCCCGTGGTGGAAAGCTCGTAGAGCTCCGTAATTTCCCCGGGCTTGGGCGGACCGGTGGGTTCCTCTATAGGGGTAAGAAAAATGGAGAGACGCTTCTCCCACTCTAACCTTTTGCAGCCGGTGGATAGCCGGTACTGGAATTCCTCGCCGCTGCCGGAGAGGAGGATGAGGAGGGCGAATTGATTCCCCAGAATCGTCATGCTGGAATCTTCTAAATTCCCCCCGCATTCAAAAATCAGACCGGCCACGTCGGCCACGATCCCGGGCCGGTCCTGGCCGATGGCCGAAAGAGCGTAGTACCGTTTCATAGGTCCTCCTGGAAAATAAGCACTCAGCTTTCAGCTCTCAGCCATCAGCCAAAAAAAGAATCATTGATTTCATTTTTTTCCTTTACTGAATGCTGATTGCTGCCCGCTGAAAGCTGAAGTTAGACTTCCCCATAGCCTCACATAGGCCTCGCGGGCCTCGTCTGTCGAAACAGGCAAGAAGCGCAATTTATCTCCCGGCACACACTGGGCGATCAAGGGCAGGTCGGCATGGATCAGGGTGGCGATGATCGGGTAGCCGCCGATCGTCTGGCGGTCAGCCAGGAGAATGATGGGCTGCCCGTCGGGCGGAACCTGAATCGTGCCGTTGGCCAGACCGCAAGAGATCAGCTCTCTCTGTTTTTGTCGCTGGAGTGGTTCCCCCCGGAGCCGGTATCCCATGCGGTCGGATTGCGGGGTGATGGCGTATTCCGTGGAAAAAAAGGTCCGAATCGCCTCCCCGGAGAAATAATCAGCAAAAGGACCGAGAACGACGCGCAGCGTTGGATTTTTTCTGTACGGGGGACGGAGGTTTTCCGGGAGAAACCTTCCAGTAAGATTTCGAGCTCCCGCCACCGGAGGCGGGATCGGAAGACGGTCCTGAGATTTTAAAGCCCGCCCTTCGAGGCCTCCAAAGCGACCAAGAAGATAAGTTGCCCGGGATCCCATGATGGCAGGGACGTCGATCCCGCCAGAGACTGCCAGGTAGGCGCGAAGCCCGCTTTTTGGGCCTGAGAAGTCCAAAGTGGAACCAGCCGGAGCCAAATGGCAGGTCCAGGTCGGGATCGGGTTGCCGTCGAGCCGGGGTCCTAAATCCGCCCCGGCAAGAGCAAAGATCGCCTCCCGATGAAATTTTAGAGTGGGCCCGAGAAGGGTCATTTCGAGTCCAGCCGCCCCCCGGGGATTCCCTACCAGAAAGTTGGCCGCGGCCAGGGCGAAGGCATCCATCGCTCCGGCAATGCCCACCCCGTAACACTGATAGCCCCATCGTCCTTGGTCCTGGACCGTAGTAAGTAGGCCGGGTTTGAGCACTTCTATCATGATTGGGTGAAATTTAAAGTTTAGATTTTTGGACGCAGATGAACGCAGATTATCGGGATTTTAATAAAAAATTTTTCTGGGGTCATCGGCGAAAATCTGCGTCCAATAAATTTTTTATGTCGGATTTGGATATTTCTAAGAACTCTTCCTCGCTGATCGAGTAGAAACGGGCGTAATCGCCGGCCTGGAAATGAGAAGGGGGCGTTCGGTCCAGGTCAAAAAGTCTTAGCGGCGTCCGCCCGATTAAGCGCCATCCCCCAGGGGATTCAATGGGATAAATCCCTGTCTGCCGCCCTCCGATGCCCACAGAGCCGGCGGCCACTCTGGTCCTCGGGGTCGGCAGGCGGGGCGCTTGAATTTTCTGGGGGACCGTGCCCATGGCCGTAAAGCCTGGGGAAAAACCCACCACGTAAACCAGATAGGCCTGACTGGTATGCAGGCGGATTACTTCTTCTACGCTTATTCCGTTGTGTTCAGCGACGAAACCAATGTCCGGGCCGTGTAGCCCCCCGTAGAGAACAGGAACCTCCTTAATCGTGGGGGTGGATTCCACCTCCACAGGTCCACTGGAGAGAAATTCTGCGGCCCAGGAGGCCACCTGGGAGAAAGAAAGAAAAAAGGGGTCATAATAGATCAGGACCGTGCAGTAGGAAGGAACGAGTTCCCCGATCCCAGAAATCCTGTGCTGACTTGCCCTTTGGGTGAAACCCTGGACCCGCTGGTTGATCGTGGGGTTGATTTCTTCCCCGAATTCAAGGAGGAGCGCCTGGTCTCCGGCGGGCAAAATTCTCGGCGTTCCTTCCATCCGCTTACGGTCCCATGGGTTTGACGGTGATGGAAGCTTTCTTAAGCTCCTCCCTTATCTTTTGCAGGATGGCGACGGCTCCGGGCGTATCGCCGTGAACGCAGAGGGTCTCGGGCTTTACGCTGACTTTTGTCCCATCATGGGCGACCACGTACCCCTCTTTGACGATGGTTAAGGCCTGCCGGGCCGCCTTCTCCGGGTCATGGATGACTGACCCGGGGATTTTCCGCGACTGCAAAGTCCCATCGGGGTTATAAACCCGGTCAGCGTATACCTCCTGCACAAAGCGCACGCCGATCTCTTTGGCGGCCTGGACCATGACTGTGCCAGCCAGCGCCACAAAGATGACTTCCTTGCTGAAACGGGCGGCGGCGCGGGCGACGGTTTTGGCTGCCTCGAGGTCCACGAAGGCCAGGTTCCCCAGCGCGCCATGAGCCTTAATGTGCTGCAACGGCAGGCCGTGGGCCTTGGCAAAGGCGAAAAGAGCACCCATCTGGTAGAGGAGGTAGGCTTCGATCTCTGAGTGGGTCAGGTCCATGCGCCTCCTGCCAAACCCCATCAGGTCTGGGTATCCGGGATGAGCGCCAACAGCAACGCCTTTCTCTTTAGCCAGACGCACAGTCTCCTCCATGACCACCGGATCTCCCGCATGCCAGCCACAGGCGATGTTGGCCGAGGAGATGTAATCCATGACTTCTTTATCCCGGCCCAAATGGTATACCCCAAAACTTTCACCCATATCGCTGTTGATGTCAATTCGGTCGGTCATCGTTCCCTCCTTTTTTTAACCTTTTTACCGCGGAGCGCGCTGAGGCCGCAGAGGGAATTACACCAGGAGTCAATTATCAACGATCAACCAGAGAATCCGAAATTATAAATTTTAATCCTCGGAATTTTTTTCATTTTTCAAATTCGATTCTATTTTGCTCTCGGCGTTCTCTGCGTGCTCAGCGGTGAAGATTTGTTTACTGATTTGGGCCGTACAGATAACAGGCCACCCAGTGATTCGGCTCGATTTCCTTGAATTGGGGTACTTCTTGGTCGCATGGCTCAAACCTGTAAGGGCAGCGGGTGTGGAAGTTGCATCCCGGGGGCGGATGAATGGGACTGGGTACCTCTCCTTGAAGGATGATCCGCTTGCGTTGCAGGGTTGGGTCAGGGACCGGGTTGGCCGAAAGCAAAGCCTGAGTATAGGGGTGCTTGGGGCTGCGGTAGAGGTCTTCGCTGGGAGCCAGCTCGCCGATACGGCCCAGGTGCATCACGGCGACTCGGTCGCTGATGTGTTCCACCACGGAGAGGTCGTGGGCGATGAAAAGGTAGGTCAGATGAAACTCTTCCTGCAGGTCCGTCAGGAGGTTCAAGACCTGGGCCTGGATGGAGACGTCCAGGGCGGAGACGGGCTCATCGGCAATGATCAACTTGGGGTTCAGCGCTAAGGCCCTGGCGATGCCGATGCGCTGACGCTGGCCGCCGCTGAATTCATGGGGATAACGATTGATGTGCTCCGGCCTCAAACCCACGACTTCGATCAGCCTTAAGACCCTTTCCTCCCGCTCCTTTTTGTTGCCGATGTTGTGGATGATCAGGGGTTCCATGATGATCGAACTCACGGTCTTGCGTGGGTTCAAAGAAGAATAGGGGTCCTGGAAGATGATTTGCATCTGGCGGCGGAGCTGGCGTAGCCGCTCCGAGTCATACTGGAGGATATTTTCATTCTCGAAAAAGATTTGACCTTCGGTGGGTTCTTCCAGGCGGAGGATCAAACGACCCAGGGTGGATTTCCCACATCCGGACTCGCCTACCAAACCCAGGGTCTCTCCCCGGCGGATGGAGAGGTTCAACCCGACTACGGCCTGGACAAAAGTCTTTGCCCGGGAGAAGAAATGGGCATGGACGGGGAAAAATTTTTTTAAGTTTTTGATTTCAACGAGATTCCCGTTGGCGTTCATTTAGCTTTAGTCTTTCCTTTTTCTTGACCCCGCGTCTCGCGGGGCGGATCGCTTTTTCAAGCAAACAGCCAGCAACGGACAAGGTGTCCGGGCGCCGGCTCGAGCAACAGGGGTTCTTCTACGCATCGATCGAAGACGTATTTGCACCGATTGGAAAACTTGCACCCCCCGGGGAGGTCCAGGAGGGAAGGAACCAAGCCGGGGATCGCTTCCAGCCTTTCCTTTCGGCCATGGTGCTCATCCAGCCGGGGGATCGATTTCAGCAACCCCTGGGTATAAGGGTGTTTCGGACCGCCAAAAATGGCGCGCACCTCCGTGTATTCCACGATTCGTCCGGCATACATGACCGCTACCCTGCGAGCGGTCTCGGCGATGACCCCCAGATTATGGGTGATCAGGATCAGGGACATCCCTTTCTCTTTTTGTAAGTGGTTCATCAGCTCCAAAATCTGGGCCTGGATGGTCACGTCCAGGGCCGTGGTGGGTTCGTCGGCAATCATCAACTTGGGGCTGCAGGCCAAGGCCATGGCGATCATGGCCCGCTGACGCATCCCCCCGCTTAATTGGTGAGGGTATTCCGAGACCCGGCGCTCGGGTGCGGGAATACCGACCATCTTGAGCATCTCGACGGAGCGGTTCCACGCTTCCTTTCTGGACATTCCTTCGTGTAACTGCAGAACCTCGGAGATCTGATCGCCAATCTGGAAGACCGGATTTAGAGAGGTCATGGGCTCCTGGAAGATCATGGAGATCGAGCGGCCGCGGATCTTACGCATCTCGGCCTCAGAGAGGCTGAGCAGGTTAACCTCGTTGAAGGTAATTTCCCCCTCGACGATCTTGCCCGGGGGATCGGGGATGAGGCGCATGATGGATAGGGCCGTAACGCTTTTGCCGCATCCTGATTCCCCCACCAGTCCCAGGGTCCCGCCTTCTTCCAATTCCAGGTCCACCCCGTCGACGGCCTTGGCCACTCCTTCATCCGTGAAAAAGTAAGTATGCAGACCCCGGATCTTCAGAAGAAAATTGTTTTCACGGCCCATAAGATTTCCTGTTTTCCCTCAAAGCAGAAAGCACGGAGTAAGAAAAGAAGGTCATAGTATTTGAAAAATACCTTAGCTTTCCGATTTTGTCAAATCATGGGCCTTCAATTCTAAAAACAAGGAGTCACTGGCTTTAGGACGACTTTTTCCTTTCGCGCCATCTCGATCAATTCAACCAAATTATCCACCAGCGCTTGATGCAGGCGCTTCCCCTTTTCCACGGTCGAGAGAGTTGGGTCTCCGGTGACGCCGCTGGGCTTCGTGGCCTGGCGGAAGCTTTCCAGGGTAGAAGGGGTGAAGGCGCGGTCTGCCTCCACGTAGGGGTCCGCCACATGAAATTTCTTTTTCTTGGGGAGATTTTTAACGGCTTTCTTAATGTCCACCAACCCCGGGAAGATATACATCATATGCGACGTCTCCAGTTCTTCGGCGTGGCCGATTCCTCCCGGGGGGGATTCCCGAATTTTTCTGGCGGCAGTTTCGGCGAGGAAAAAAGGATCAGCGATGGTGACATAAGCGCCGGTTTCATTGCGGATACGGGAGCCGGCGATCTCCAGGGGAGGGAGATTGGCTTTCCTGTGGCCGTTGATGACGATCAGTCGCTTAAACCCATGAAAGATCAGGCTGCGCAGCACCTCATAGAGGATTCGCGTCAGGGTCTCGGGCGTGATGGAGATCGTTCCCGGATAGGCCATATGGTGGGGGGACCAGCCATACCAGCAAGGAGGCGCCACGATTGTCTTCGTAGCCCGGGCAGCGTCCTCGGCCAGGCGAATGGCCACCAGGGCGTCATTGCCCAGCGGAAGATGAAGGCCGTGCTGTTCGGTGGAACCGAAAGGAAGAATGATGACACTATCTTTCTTTAAATAATCTCTGACTTCTGCCCACGTCCATTCATAGAGATACAACTTTTCCATAGAATCCCCTTTCCCTGTCTGTTTGGTTTGAAGTTAAAATCCGCCTCCCATTTGAATTCATCCCTGCCTCTTCTCCCTTTGTTTTGGGTTCAAGAAATCGTTGAGCCAGTCCCCCACCAGGCTGAGACTCAGAACGGTCAGGAAAATCGCCAGTCCCGGGAACGTCACGGTCCACCAGGCCTGCCTCAGATATACTCTCGATGAGCCGATCATATATCCCCAGCTCATGACATTGGGATCAGCTAAGCCGAGAAAGCTGAGGCCGGCCTCAAAGAGAATGGCCACGCCGACCATGAGGGAGGCATTGACAATCATGGGAGGTAAGGCGTTCGGGAGGATCTCCCGAAATATAATCCGCCTGTTTTTCGAACCGAGGGCTCTCGAGGCAGTGACAAAATCCCGCTCTCTTATGGACATGAATTCGGCCCTCAAGATCCGGGCCGTTCCGGTCCACGTGGAAATGCTAATGGCTGCGATAATGGTCCAAAAAGTAGGTTTAAAGAGGGTCACCACTACCATGGCCAGGATAAAGGAGGGCAGGACCTGAAAAAATTCCGTCAGGCGCATCAAGGCTTCATCGATGAGGCTGCCGTAATAGCCTGCCAGAGCCCCAAAGGTAATCCCGATGGTCATCATCATCGCCGCCGCCATGATCCCCACTAAAAGGGACGTCCGTGACCCCTGGATGATTCCGGCTAAGACGTCTCGACCCAGATAGTCCGTTCCCAGGAGGAACTTCTCTCCGGGGGGGATGAACTTTCGCCCCAGAAGCTCGAAGGGACTGACAGGATACAGCATGGGACCAAATAAAGCGGTCAAGAGAACCAAAGTCAAGAGGATGAGCCCCAAAAGCCCGGCTTTGTTCCTGAAATGTCTTCGCCAGATCAGCGTTAGAGAAGAGGTCCGGGTTTTTTCCTCGGCTGCGTGAGTGATGAGCAGGTTATAGGTCATCTCCTTGCGCTTTCTAACGGCGTCGGATTCGGGGGTCCAGAACGCTATAGAGAAGATCGGTGATCAGATTGGCGATAATCACC
>CAYQWO010000176.1:0-7264 GCA_964421095.1 uncultured Syntrophaceae bacterium | reverse complement strand
TTTCACCGGGGAAATATCTCCTAAAACTGGCCGACGGGCGCAATGAGCCCATTCAAGACCTTGAAAATGCGGAAAGGATTGTGCTGGTAGATCAAGAAACAGTGGGGGCAAAGGACACAACCTTTGCCTATTGCAAGTTTGAGGCGAAAACCTCTTATCATAAGAAGCATGTTCACCGGCATGCCGAAGAAGTAATCTATATTGTCTCTGGAAAGGGAATTGGGGGGGTTGGAGATAAAGAGTTCGAGATGATGGCCGGGGACACGGTCTGGATCCCCCGAGGGGAGGTCCACTGGGCCTCCAACCCTTTTGACGAACCTCTGGAGATGATCTTTCTTTACACCCGCCCCACCCTAAAATCCGCTGGCTATGAGATTGTGGAATGATCCCCGATGCAGTAGCCGTGCCTTTTCCCGCCTGGAAAACAATGGCTGGAGTGAGAGCGGGTCAAAATGTGTTGATCAGGGGTCTGGGAGGATGGGGAATCCATGCGGTTCAGAATGAATAAGACAGTCCTGTTGATCGCCACCTTTGATACCAAGGAAGCAGAAGCCAGATTTCTTAAAGGAAGGATTGAAGCCCGGGGGCTTCATGTCCTGACGATGGATACAGGAATTCTTGCTCCCCCTCAAAGCCAAGTCGATATCGAGCAAAATCAGGTCGCCCTGCGCGGGGGCATTTCCCTTCGAGAAGCTGTGGCCACAGGTGATAAAGGGAAGTGTATATTGAATATGCTTCGGGGTGCGGAGATGATCACCCGGGAACTGTATGAGCAAGGAAAGTTTCACGGGGTAATCAGTATCGGGGGGGCCCAAGGAACGGAGATTGCCTGTGCCGCCATGCGCAAATTGCCGGTCGGGATTCCCAAACTGGCGGTCTCTACCGTGGCCTCAGGTCGGGCAACTTTTGGTCCCTTTGTGGGGACAAAAGACATCACCCTGATGCATTCCGTGGCAGATATGCAGGGTTTAAATTTTTTGACCAAACGCATTCTGGAAAATGCCGCCGGGGCCATTTGCGGGATGATGGAGAACCTGGAAGAAGAATTAATGAGGCCTGAAAAAATCCCCGTGGCCCTGTCCATGTTAGGCACGACCACCCCGGGTGCTTTACGATGTAAAGGGATTATGGAAGGAAAGGGCTTTGAGGTGGTAACCTTCCACCAGAATGGTACGGGGGGCATCGCCATGGAGGATATGATCCGCGAGGGCGCTTTTAAGGGAGTGCTGGATCTCAATCTTCACGAAATCGGAGATCGCTTTGTAGGGGGATTGCACAGTTCCCTGCGGGATGATCGTTTGGAAGCTGCGGGGGAAATCGGGATTCCCCAGGTGGTGGCTCCGGGCAGCATCAATTATGTGGTTTTGGGACCTCTGGCCAGCTTGCCCCCTGAATGGAGGTCTCGAAAACTCATTGTCCATAATCCGAGCCTTACCCTTGTCCGGCTGAATTCAGATGAACTTCGAGGTGTGGGAAAACAGGTAGCAGAAAAACTCAACCGGGCAAAGGGGCCGACCCATTTGTTCATCCCTTTGAAAGGATTTTCTTACCCAGACCGGGAGAACCATCCCCACTGGGACCCGGAAGGAAACCAGGCTTTTGTTGATTCCTTAAAGGCGAATCTCCATCCATCGATCCCCCTGACTGAACTGGATGCCCATATTAATGATCCGGAGTTCATTGACCCAGTCGCCGAAGTATTCTTGTCCATGATGAGCGGACTTATGGGAGCAAAGCATGTGTAAACGTCTTTTGGATAGAAGTGCCCTTGTCACGGGCGCAGCGCGCGGCATGGGATTGGCCATTGCCAAAGCTTTGTTCGACGAGGGAGCCCGGGTCGCCATGATTGATATTGATGAAAAGGGCGTGGTCGATGCGGCCCGGCAATTGGATGAAAAATATGACCGGGTTCTGGGCCAACGAGTCAACGTGACCGACAAGACAGAAATCCATGATCTGGTCGATAAGATGAAAGCACGCTGGGGCGGCATCGATATTCTGGTCAACAATGCCGGGGGTGCCCTGAATACGCCTTACGTGCTGGAGGAGATTGAAGAAAAAGACTGGAATCTGGTCGTGGACGTGAATCTCAAGGGGACCTTCTTATGCTGCCAAGCTGTTATCCCGCAGATGGTGAAAAAAGGAAAAGGATCGATTGTCAATATCTCAGCTCTGGCCGGCCATTGGCGGGCTTCATTGGCGGGAGTTCAATATACAGCATCCAAAGCAGGAGTCGAAGGATTAACCAGACAGCTGGCCTATGATTGGGGAAAGTTCGGGATACGGGTGAATGCCGTGGCCCCTACCGTGACGTTGACGGGCGAACGGGTTCAAAGCCTATGGGAAGCAAAGGGCGAGGAAGAAAAGAAGAAAGTCCTTTCCGCCATACCCCTGGGGCGGCTGGGAACGCCCGAGGAGGTGGCCTCCGTAGTGGTTTTCTTGGCCTCCGATGAATCGAGTTATATCACCGGGATTACGATCGATGTGAATGGAGGACGCTACCTCCGGTAGTTCTGAATTTGGTATCTTCAATTTCCATTTTGCCCTGCCATGGCGGGATTGATTCTTAATCCAGAGGAATCATCTTGCCCTTCTCCCCCAGGTAAATCTGAGTTTCTTTGCCCAGCTCCTCCTGCAAGAATTCCATCCCATCTTTCTCCCCGTGAACCAGGACGGTGACCCGGGGATGCAGCCTCCTGGTGATCTCCAAAAGTTCGTAGCGGTCGGCATGGGAAGAAAGATAGAAGCGCTTGATGCTGGGGTTTAGGACCGTCACGGGATCTTCTTCGGGAGAAAAGGCCAGGGCCTCCCCGGGCTGCGAATGGAAGACCCGATATCCCAGGGTATCGGGGTCCACGTAGCCGCAGAAGAAGATGCCGTGCCGTTCTTCCTGGACCATCCAGCGGGCGATCCGCGCCGAGGGGGTATTTTCCACCATCATGCCGTTGGTCGCCACGATCAGGCAAGGCTCGCGTAGGAGGCTTTGGACGGACCGGTCATCCAGCAGTCCCAGGACGGAGAAAAGCTCAAAGCTCAGGGTGGAGGCCTGCGGGCGCAGGTACCGCTGATGTTCCTGGTAGATCTCGGTGATACTTTTCCCCAGCCCGGAAATATAGAGAGGAACGGGAGGGATCTGACCCCGCCGCATCAGGTGATGGATGATGAAGAGGAGTTCCTGGGTTTTTCCCAGAGCAAAGGCCGGGATCAGAACACAGCCCCCGCCAGTGAGAAGGCGAGAGGCTTCCGCCGCAAATGATTCGATCTCTCTTTGCCGATTGCGGGAATAATACTCCGGGTCGTTGGCATAGGTGCACTCCAGAATCAAGGTGTCGATTTTGCCTTCCGGAATCAAGGCCCCCGGGATGAGCGCTTGATCTTTCAAAGCTATGTCCCCCGAGTAGTAAAGATTGCGCTTACCATGGCGCATCAGGAGCCCGGCGGCTCCCAGAACGTGTCCGCTGGGAATGAAATGGGCTTGAGTGTGGCCGCGAAGATGCACCCGCTCGCCGTGCCCATGCCTTCCCGGAGCGGATGAGCTGGCAAGGGGATTGAACTCCAGGCCAATGATCTCTCTCTCCAAAGGCCGCAGGTCTTCATGCTCGAAGAAGGGATACTCGAGGTAGCCCTTCTCTTCCCGGAAGATGTTCATCACCGTGACTGTGTTGTGGAGCATGCGCAGGGCGATGTCTTTCGTGGGAAGGGTGGCGAAGATGGGTGCCTGTGGCTGCTGGCGGCTGATCAGCGGCAGGGACCCGACGTGGTCCAGATGGGCATGGGAGATAAAAATGGCCTCCAGCTCTTCAGTGATCCCTCCGTAATCGGGCAAGCTCTCCGTCCCGTATTTCTTGGGATGGAGGCCGGCATCCAGAAGAAAGGGCACTCCTTCTATTTTCAGAAGATAAGAATTTGCCCCAATCTCTTGCCCCCCGCCGAGCACCGTGAAAGACCAGGCCATTGCTCCCTCACAGAGCCTTCGAGGATTTCACGGGAGAAGGAGGCTGATCATTCCGGAGATGATCCATTCGAAAAGGGAGATCAGCGGATTGAGAACGCCCAGCCAGAGCAGACCGATGATGATAAAGAACCCGTAAGGTTCCAGGCGCGCCAGGGAATACTGAAATCGGGTGGAAGAAAAGCCCATGAGGATTTTGGAGCCATCCAGGGGAGGGATGGGAATGAGGTTAAAGGCCGCCAGCATGATATTGATCTGCGCCATGTAGATAAGGAACGTGGAGAGCGCCCCGAAAGCTCCTGGATTCAGGACACGCAGAAGGAGGAGGGCTACAAAGGCCAAAAGAATATTGGCCACAATCCCTGCTGCGGATACCAGGATCAAGCCTTTCCGGAAGTCATAAAGGTTGTTAAAGTTGACCGGGACAGGTTTGGCCCAGCCGAAGCCAAAGATGAAAAGCATTAAAGTTCCGATTGGATCCAGGTGCTTGCGGGGGTCGAGGCTCAGGCGGCCCAGCCACTTGGCCGTCCCGTCCCCCATTTTGTCAGCCACCCAGCCGTGGGCCAGCTCATGGAGGATGATGGAATATAAAAGGGGGATCACTAAGAGGACAAAAGCCAGCGGATTTCTGAAAAGCAGGTTGATCAGACCCATGCCCGGAACCTCGCTTATTTTTTCCCTCACCCTTCCCCTCTCCCCTAAGGGGATAGGGCCGGGAAGAGACGGAATCAATATTAGTATCACACAGCTGAACATCAAATGCAACCCAAACTTTCGATTGGGGATTTCGGATTTCGGAATGCCCACTGTAGAATTTTTCCTGCCCGATAGCCTGAAGGCAAATCCAAATAGCCAAAATCCGTACATAAATTAATAAGCTGAAAGAAAGCCGGCCCCCGTGTTATGCTTCAATATTGTCAATACGGCCTTTTTGAGCCAGCGGTTGGGATGGGCCTCGGTCAAGGGGTAGCGTGGGCCCAAAGGAGATGAAAGAATGAATTCGAGAGAAAGATTGCTGAGGGCGTTGAATCACCGGGAACCGGATCGAGTTCCCATTGATCTGGGAGGAACCCCAACCAGCACCATTTCGGCATCTGCCCTCGAGAGATTAAAAGACCATCTGGGCATCCGCTCGGAGACAAGGTTAATGAGCCCGATCTTCCTGACCGCTTACCCCGATGAAGAAATCATCAAAAGGTTTGGCGTAGATGTAAGGATGGTGACCGCCAATCCGCCGGCCGGCTTTAAAATGAAGATAACCCCTGAGGGAAAGCTGGTGGACGAATGGGGAGTCGTTTATCAGCAGCAAGAAGAGGCGCAAACGCATTTTGTCGTGGAGACAGAGGCTCCCCTCTATCGGGCAACCCTGAAGGAAGAAATCGAGCGTTACCCCTGGCCGGATCCATCGGACCCTTCCCGGGTCCGAGGCCTTAAAGAAGTCGCGAAACGGCACCAGGATGAAGGTTTCGCAGTGGTCGTCAATACCCCCCTCCTCCCCATGACCTATACCCAGTGGATGCGCGGGCTGGAACAATTCATGATGGACACGGTGCTCAACCAATCGCTTCTCGAATATATGATGGATAAAATCCTGGAGATCCTGCTGGAGATGACGCTCCATCTGCTAAAAGAGGTTGAACCGTATATTGATGTGGTCGTGATGGGGGATGACCTTTCCCATCAGGGAGGATTGACTTACTCTGCCGACATGTATCGCAAGCTCTTCAAGCCCCGACATAAGGCCATCATTCGTTTTTTGAAGGAACACGCGGGAGAGGCCAAAATCCTTTACCACTGCTGCGGGGCGGCCGAGCCTCTTCTTCGTGATCTGATCGAAATCGGGGTGGAAGCCTATAATCCGGTCCAGGTGTCGGCCAAAGGAATGGAGGATACAAAGAAACTGAAGTCCCTGTACGGTCGGGACCTGACCTTCTGGGGAGGAATCGATACCCAGCGAGTCCTGCCCTTTGGGACCCCCGAAGAGGTTCGGGCCGAAGTTCGAAGACGGACAGAAGACCTCGCCCCTGGGGGAGCGTTCGTTCTCGCTGCGGTTCATAACCTTCGTCCGGAGGTAAAGCCGGAGAATATCTGTGCCCTGTTTGCAGCAGCTCTGGAATATGGGAAGTATTAACAGCGGAATCACAGAGGCCAGCGGGGAAACAGAAGAAAATAATTTTTTTTGTTGGCGGCTAGGCCGCAAAAAAGGAGGCGTTCATGAAGATAGAAGAGGTGGGTAAATTTTTAGCAAAAGCCCGGATCATTGATCTCTCTAAGAAAGTATCCCCTGGAAGTGCGGAAGGACCCCTGGATACAGGAAAGAGAAAATATGAAATTCAAATGTTCACCTTTCCCCCCGGGGAGATCATGCACTTCATCGAGATGGAGAGCCATATTTCCACCCATGTAGAAGCGCCCTCCCACTATGTGCCTGTCCGTTACAACAGGAGCGCCAAAGATGTGAGCGAGGTGGATCTGACCAGGTTCTTCGGCATCGCGGTTTTAGTGGACTGTAAAGATTTGCCACCCAAGACGGCCATCGGGAAGGAAATCCTAAAAAGGTTTAGGATTCGCGAAAAAGACATCGTTCTTTTCGGCTGCTGTCCCCACCAGGGGGAAGATCGCTGCTACCTGGCCAAAGACGGCCTCGAATATCTCCTGGAGAAGAAGATCAAAATGGTGGGCGTAGATGATACGGTCTTTCCGGAAGATCCTCAGTATGCCATGAAGGACTTGGGAAAATATTTTTGCCACGATCTTATGCTGTCCAATGAGGTTCCTATTATTGAAGGGCTGGCGAATTTAAAGGAGCTGAAGAAGAAACGGTTCCTTTTCTTCGGGTTCCCCGCGAAAATGGGAGGTTTGGAATCCTTTCCCATTCGGGCGATAGCCATCGAAGGACCATGATTCAAGAGTTGTGAGATGTTGTTTTGTCAACGGGCATATCCTCCTCCTGGATGAGGCTTGGCTGGCAGATCAGGGTTAGATTTCACAATTCTGTTTGTTTGATATGCGCCTGGCGGAAGGGAGGGGATGAGGTGCATCAGGTTTGACTTGCCGCTCAACGTTTGCTTGCGTGAAGAATGGTTATCCCGACGATCGTATCTCCTTCGTAACGAAGGATAACATCATCGTCTGTCAATTCGCTGTCTGTGGCATGACTTGGCTTCTTGAAGTTGATGTACAACACATCCGCTTCCGCGTCATAAGATGACCACAGATACTTCTGCGGGGCAGATTTAACCGCAGGAATTATTTTGAGATAGTCTTCAATTATTTGACGGGCCATAATTGTTTCCTCCGATCGAGGGATTG
>CAYQWO010000175.1:0-7268 GCA_964421095.1 uncultured Syntrophaceae bacterium | reverse complement strand
TGATCACTTCTTCATTGTCGATGATTTTCTCCGGCACGTCTTCGGCGATCTTCTTGCCGTAGTCTAAAACCACCACCCGGTTGGAGATGGGCATAACGACTTCCATGACATGCTCCACTAGAAGGACGGTAATTCCAGATTCCCGGACCTTTTTCACCAGCTCCACGGCTTCCGCGGTCTCCGTCTGGTTTAAGCCGGCCACGGCTTCATCGAGCATAAGGAGGGAAGGTTCCGTGGCCAGAGCTTTGGCGAACTCCAGGCGCTTTTTGTCGGCGATGGTCAGCCCCGCGGCCAGCATACTCTTCTTCGGAGTCAGGCCGCAAAAATCTAAGACCTCTAAAGCTTTCTGCCTGGCCCGGACGGCCGAGTTTGTACGGTTAAATGCCCCCACCATGACGTTGTCCAGGACTGTGAGGTCCTTGAAAACCCGGACGATCTGAAAAGTACGGGCGATTCCGAGTAGACAAATTTCGTTGGGGGCCAGCCCGGTGATCTCTTGGCCTTTAAACCGCACACTCCCCCCACTGGGAGGGTAAAACCCGGCAATGCAATTGAAGAGGGTTGTCTTGCCCGCCCCGTTGGGCCCAATCAAACCAACAATCTCTCCCTCATTTACCCGCAGGTCGATGCGGTCGTTGGCTACCAGGCCACCGAAACGCTTGCTGAGCTCTTGCACTTCCAGGAGGGCCATCACTCCGACTCCTTTTTCTTAAACCGCTTAGTGAGACCGATGACCCCGAAGGGTTGATAGATGGAGATGACCATGATCAGAAACCCGTAAATAATCAAGTCCGTCCCTTTGCCGCCTCCGCCGAACTGGATGCGGGTAAACTCGGAGATCGGAATGAGGATGAAAGCGCCGATCACCGGGCCCCAGACCGTGCCCACCCCTCCCAGGGTGGCGATGAGGCAAACGATGATCGAAAGCATCAGCGGAAAGACGCTGTCGGGATCGATGAAAAGAACATACTGGGCGTAGAAAGATCCACAGATAGAGGTGAAAAAGGCACTCAACGCCAGAGCGCAGAATTTGTAGCGGGCCGCGTTGATCCCTAAGCTGCGGGCCCCCTCCAGGTCTCCTTTAATCGCCTTGAAATAATAGCCGAGCTTTGAGCGGTCGATCCAGTAGGTAACCAGGATTGTCAACGCGAAGATTCCGAAAGCGATGTAATAATAAGGTACCTTGGTAGTGTGAAATTCCAGGTTGATCAGGGATTCGGGAAGAAGGGGGAGAGTCAAGCCCACTGCCGCCCCGGCCCAATCCCAGTTGAGCATCCAATGCTGGGCGATCTCTCCGATGGCGATGGTGGCAATGGCAAAGTAATGGCCGGCTAACTTGAAACAGGGATAACCGATGATGAAAGCTAATATCACGGATATGACTCCACCCACAAGCATGCCTGCCCAAGGACTTACCCCTAACTTCATTAACAGGAGGGTAGAAGTGTAAGCCCCGGCTCCAAAATAGACCGCATGACCCAGGGAGATCTGACCGGCATACCCGCCGATCATGTTCCAGGCTAATCCGAGGGAGGCGTAAAGAAAAATCATAATCATCAGGTGCCGGGGGAATGGGAGCTTGAAAATAAAAGGGTAGATCAGCAGGAGAACGGCCCCGATGGCCAACCAAATCATTTGCTTCTTTTTCCCACCCATTGATGTCTTCTCCGCAAGGAAATGAATGGTTAGTACCTTCCCCATAGACCCTGAGGCCGGATGAAGACCACCAGGAGATAGATGATAAATACAAAGGTGTACTTGAAAGCCGGAGCGATCAGGAGGCCGCCCAGAGACTCCACCAAGCCGATGATGATTCCGGCGATAAAAGAACCCGGGATGGAACCGAAGCCGCCAAGGGCTACAGCTACATAAGCGATGAGGGCGAAGGGGAAGCCCACCTCCGGAAAGATGTAGTAAAAATTAGACATCAGTGCTCCAGCCACACCCAGGCAGGCAGCGCCGATTCCCCACCCGAGGGCGAACATCTTATCCGTATTGATCCCCATCAGGGAAGCGCCCTCCCGATCCTCGCTGGTGGCCAAAAGAGCAGTGCCCACCTCTGTCTTATTTATGAACCAGTAAAGTAAGACAAAAGAAAGGATGGTGATGATGCTGGCCATGAGCTCGGGAATGCCGACGAAGATTCCCCCAAATCCAAGCCGGCCGGCCAGTGCGGGGGCCTTGATCATGCGGTAATCAGGCGTCCACATGAACTGGGCTAAGTAACGCAAAAAAATCCCCAGCCCGAAAGTGGCCAGAATCTGGGCCAGGAAAGGAGCCTTGAGGATCTTCTTGATCACGATGAAGTAAGTGGCCACGCCGATCAAAAAGAGGATGAGCAGACAAAGAGGTAAGGAGAGCATGGGGTCCACATGGTAGAGGGTGAACATCCAGAAAGCCGTGAACATCCCGAGCATCAGCATCTCGCCGTGGGCAAAATTGACAATTTCCATCAGACCCCAGATCAGACAGAGGCCGACAGCGACTAAGGCGTAGATGCAGCCCATGAGCAACCCGCTGATCACGGTCTGCAGGATGATTTCTGAAGTGAGCATGCAAGCCCCTTTCTGAAATTGCGGGGATGGGATTCAACCCACCCCCGGAAAGGAGGAGAAGGCGATTCTTATTTTCTTTCAGACCACTTGGGAATCGGGTAGATGACCTTTTTCGTGGCCAGGTGGAAGGGCCACACCGTATAAGGCTTCCCTCCATCCTGGTATTGAATCACGATAGCATCCACCAGGATGTTCTGCCCGGTTTCGTCAAACTTCACCCCGCGCCAGGGAGTGATCAGTTGATCGGCGGGAATATTAGTCTTGGTGAGGGCCTCGCGGATGGCCTCGGGCGCCGTTGATCCTGCCCGGTTGATGGCTTCGGCCAGGACCAGGAACCCCACAAAGCATCGAGCGGAAGTTCCCGAGAAATCCCTTCCAGAGCGTTTCTTAAAAAGATCGTTGATTTCGGCAAGCATTGGTTTATGTTTCACTAAATCCAGGGAAAACTCTGTGCGGCTGCAAATCCCGTCGATATCTTTCCCCATAGCCTCAACAAAAGAAGGATCCGTGTGGCCAGCATTCTGGGCCATGATGGCCGGCGGGTTGAAATCCAGATCTTTGGAGGCCTTGCAAAGGAGGATCGCATCCGAGGCATAAGAAGTGGGGAAGAAGACGTCGGGGTTGGCTGCTTTCAATTTCTGGACCTCCGAGGTCAGAGAGGTGGCGGCCCGGCGGTAGGGGATGTCGGCAACGACTTTATATCCAGCTTTTTCGGCCAGCTCCTTTTCGATGCGGCTGCTATCTTTCCCGTAGAGGGTATCCTCGTACATCACGGCAATGGTCTTGAACTTGATACCCCGTTCCTTCTCCAGGTCCTTCAGCAATTGGAACATGCCTTCAGAAAAAGTCTCATCGTGTGGCGAGCTGCGGAAGAACCACTTAAAGCCCCGGCGGGTGAGTTTGGGGGAAGAGGACTCGGCATTAAAGAAGGGCATCTTCATTCGTTCGGCCACCATGCTGGCAGTCTCAGTCACGGAGCTGTGGTAGCAGCCGAAGAGGGCGACAGCTTTCTCCTGGGTGATCAGACGCTCGGCCTCACTCAGCCCCAGGTCGGGTTTCCCCTGATGATCGGCAATGGTCGCGGTGATTTTGGCCCCTTTTAGGTTGGGGAGGCCTTCGGTCTTAGCCAAAGGCAGGTTCAAATGCTTGTACTTGGTGGTGTTGATGATGTCCAGGGCCAGCTCGATGGCGTGCTTGTCGTCAAGTCCCGCCTGAGCCGTGGGCCCGGACATGGGGTAGAGGACCCCAATCTTCACGTCTGCCGCCAGAATGTTTGCCGGAAGACTGAATAGCAGAAGAGGGAGAATGATGGATAAGCAGGAAACGATTTTCTTCATTTTAGAAACCTCCTTTCTTTTTCAGATTCACTCTATTTTACCCAAATCCAACCCCAAAGCAAGGGCTTTCTTATTTAATTCCAGAAGGGCAGGGGGTACCCGATTGGTGAGTGCCCGGACAAGAGATTCTTCCCTGACCAAGCCAATCGCTTTCACTACTGATCCCAGGAGGACCATGTTGGCCACCATCCGATTCCCTAATTCTTTCAAGGCCTTTTCGGTAGCCGGGACAGAGATATGTCTTACAGGAAGTGAGGGGTCGGGCTTAATCAACTGGGCGTCGATGAAGATTATACCGTTTGCGGAGTTGACCTTTGCTTTGTTCTGTTCGTAGGTCCCCTGGGACATGCACCCTAAGACATCAGCTTCTGTGACCTCTGGATAATCAATCCAGGAGTCGGATATGACCACATCAGCTTTGCAGGCCGACCCGCGCGCTTCGGCGCCATAAGACGAAGTCTGGCCTACGTATTTCTTTTCCAGGACCGCGGCTTCTCCGAGGATCTCCCCCATCAGGATGATGCCCTGCCCGCCCAATCCCGCAAAGCGCACTTGAATCATGACCAGCCTCCCTTTTTCATTGGACACAGATTTCCGCAGATAAATACCGATAAACTATTTTCTAAAATCATCGTACACTTTCCGTTTGATCTCAGGTTTTGGGCCAAAATTGAGTAAAAGCCCAACCTCAACATTAGTCGCTTTTAAATAGTTTAGCAGCTGAGCCTCATTCTCTATTGCTAGGTTTTTGGCTGCCTTTATTTCTACGATGACTTTATTATCAACCAGGATATCAGCAAAATATTCACCTATAATTTCATTTTCATAAATCACCTTTATTGGCGCTTGAGAAGTAATGGGAATACCTTCTTTGCCAAATTCTATCAGCATTGCATTCTCATAAACCTTTTCCAGAAAGCCATAGCCAAGTTTGTTATAGACTTTGTAGAAAATTTTGATTATTTTTTCAGTCAGTTCTTTATATTTAAGATCCTGATAATCTGCGTTCATCTGCGTCCAAAATAGGTTTTCTAAGCGGTCAAATTAACGAATTCGCCCACGATCACTTTGCCCTCAAGTTCTGCCGGGTCCAGGCCCTTTGCCTTTTCCAGGGGGATACAGCTATCCTTCAGGGTCTTGAGCATTTCGTAAGCGCTGCGGAAAGCGTTCCGCCGCCCAAATTGCGTCGGGCAGGGAGAAGGGACATCCACGAACGAAAAGCCGCGGTGGACGATAGCCTTCTTCAGGGTGCGGGTCAAAGGAATGGGCGTGGCCACTGGCTGCCTGGCTACGTAAGTTGCCCCGCAGGCCTCGGCCAGCTTGCAGAGGTCGAAGGGACGCTCCAGATTTCCTTCGGGAGTGGTGCTGGTGCGGGAGCCGAGGGGTGTGGTGGAGGCGACCTGCCCGCCGGTCATGCCGTAAATGGCGTTGTTAGCGCACACCACGGTCATATCGATGTTTCTCCGGGCGGCATGGATGAGGTGGTTGCCGCCGATGGAGCTTAGATCGCCGTCCCCGCTGATGACCATGACCTTGAGGTTGGGGTTGAAGAGCTTGGCTCCGGTGGCATAGGCGATGGCCCGGCCATGCAGGGTATGCAGAGTGTCGGCCTTAAAGTGCGGGCTGGGAATCCAGGCGGCGCAGCCGATGCCGGAAGCGAAGAGCATTTTCTTCATGTCATATTCCAGTTCCGCGATCGCCCGCAGCACAGCCCCCATCAGGATGCCATGGCCGCATCCCGGACAGAAGGGCGTGGGAAAAGCCTGGGGGTTGATCATCTGGGAAATTCTTTCATTCATGTCTTAGGCCTCCGAATTCCCTCCACGATCTCGACGGGTTCAATGACCTCGCCGTTGGTCTTGGGGAGGGAGATGATGGGGGTGGTCGTGTATTTCTTCAGTTCACCGGCGATCTGGCCGCGGTTCATTTCCGGGACGAAGATGACCCGGCAGCGCCTGCCCAGGTCTACGATGGCCTCGTCGGCGAAAGGCCAGATGGAGACCAGCCGGAGTAAACCGACCTTGACCCCTTCTTTCCGCAGGGATTTCACCGCCTGGAGGGCGGCCCGGGCCGTGAAGCCATATGATACCACGGCGATTTCCGCATCCTCCAGGAGGTACGATTCGGTCTCGATCACTTCGGATTTAAAATCCTGAACCTTGCGAACCAATCGTTCCGTCAGGCGGGCCTGGACTGCGGAATCTGCGGTTTTGCGGAAGCCCCAGGGGTCGTGAGTGGAGCCGGTGACCAGCAGGTTGGCCCCTTCTCCGAAGGCGGGCATGGGCGGAACGCCGTTGGGCGCCTCGGTCCCAAAGGGGGGGAGATTAGGGGCCTTGAAGCGATCGAACACCTCCACTTCTTCTTTCACCACCAGCGTCTCGCGCAGATGACCCACGGCTTCATCGGCGAGGAGGAAGGCCGGGACCCGATAACGCTCGGCGAAGTTGAAGGCTTTGATGGTCAGGTCGTACATCTCCTGCACGGACCAGGGGGCGAAGGCGACAATTTCATTGTCCCCGTGGGGACCCCACTTGACCTGCATCAAATCCCCCTGCGCGGGGCGGGTGGCCTGGCCCGTACTGGGGCCCGCGCGCTGAACATCCACAATCACACACGGCGTCTCGGTGATCACTGCATAGCCAATGCCCTCGGTCATCAGGCTGATTCCCGGTCCGGAGGTCGCGGTCATGGCTTTGGCTCCGGCCCAGGAGGCCCCGATGACCGAAGAGATAGAGCCGATTTCGTCTTCCATCTGGATGAATACGCCCCCTACCTGGGCGAGACGATGGACCATACGGATCATGATTTCACTCGCCGGGGTAATGGGATAGCCAGCAAAGAAACGACAGCCCGCAGCGACGGCTCCCTCCGCGCAGGCTTCGTCTCCCTGCATGAAATACCACCCTGGCTCCAGAGCGCTTTTGATTTTCTTGAGTTGCATGGCGGGCCTTCAATTCTCCTTTTTTACGGTGATCGCCAGGTCCGGACAAAGCATCTCGCACTGCTGGCAGGCAGGGCATTGCTCCGGATGGGCGACGAAAACGGGATTAAATCCCTTCTCCGAAACTTCTTTAGATTTCTCGAAGACCTTTTTGGGACAGACTTCGAGGCAGATGTAACATCCCTTGCACCATTTCTGGTTGATATGAATGCTGCTGACCTTTTTCTTTTTTTTCTTGTCATCTTTCAATCTGCCAGTCTCCCTTCACCTTTTCCAGTAGTCTCTCTCCCCAAATTCCATGGAGATACTATCGCTTATGGAGAGATGCCGTCAAGATTTTTAATCATTTTTGACTTTTTCTTGCCCACCCCCAGTTTAGTGTGAAGCCCTGGACCCGGCGGGGAGGGCGATTCCTTCGGACTCCAAGGCGGTGGT
>CAYQWO010000174.1:0-7302 GCA_964421095.1 uncultured Syntrophaceae bacterium | reverse complement strand
ATGACCATAGCACGATGATCGCGGCGCAAAAGGGCTTTCCCATCAGGGTGTTGAAAAACAAGGCGGCTCTATCCCTCCGGGCCATGGATGAGAAAGGGGCCAGCCAGGAAGAAATAAACGCCTTCGTGGATGCGCTTTCGCGGGGAGCTGAGGATGATCGGGAAAATAGGCTTTGGACAGCAGGACAGGTTTGCGGAATGATCCAAAGCATCGTCAGCGTCGAGGAGCTCATTCAAAATATGGCCGCCGAGGCCAAAGCCATAGCTCATAACCTTGGAAAAACTTTTTAGCCACAGAGGGCACAGCGCGGCTCTGCCGCGCTGTGATCTCTATGGCGATGGAATATTTGATAAGTAAGATTGAACGGAGGATGGAGATGAACTGGGAATTCGTGTTATTCAGCAAAGAAGATGGAATTGGAACGATCACCCTAAATCGGCCGGATTCGCTGAACGCTCTGGGAGGCGCTATGCGACAGGAAATCCTGGCCGCCTTGGAAATGGCCGTCGCCGACAGCGAGGTCAAGGTTATCGTGATCACGGGTGCGGGCAAAGCTTTCTGCGCGGGGGGTGATGTGAAAGAGTTTGTCTCTGGCGAAACGAGAGCCGAAGCCAACCTCCCCATCGATCAAAGACCCACCCGGGATAAGGTTGTCCTACTCATTCAGGCTACGGGCAAGCCGGTCATCGCCTCGGTGAATGGGGTTGCGGCCGGGGGAGGCTGTAATCTGGCACTGGCTTGTGACATGCGGATCGCCAGCGACCGGGCGCGATTTGGGGAGGTGTTCGTACGACGAGGTATCCATCCGGATTGGGGAGGGGTGTGGTTTTTGCCGAGGCTGGTGGGCTATGCTAAGGCTGCCGAACTAATGTTTTCCGGAGAAGTCATCGACGCTCAGGAGGCTTTGCGGATCGGCCTGGTCAACAAAGTCGTCCCTCACGAAGAATTGCCCGTGGCCACAAAGGCTCTCGCCATGAAGTTTGTGAAGAATGCCCCCATTCCCATCGCCCTGGCCAAGAGGGCTCTGCAGAATTATTCGCGCATCGACCTGGCTCAAGCTTTGGACCATGAACGATTGGCTCAATCCATATGCTGGAATACGGAAGATCGAGAGGAAGGGATGAAGTCCTTTATGGAGAAACGGGACCCGGTGTTTAAAGGGAGATAAAGCCGAAATATTAACCGATTTCCCGGGAGGTGTTTATCCATCGATTGCTCGACTGGAAATGCTTCTCTGTCGAAATTTTGGCCAGCCTCCAAGGAAATTGATTCAAGGAAGAAGACCCAAAATGTTTGGGGACCTCGATAGAATAAGGGGGTGAAAGGATGAGCGAAGATTTAGAAAAAATTGCGGAGAGGAAAAAGAAATGGGAGGAAGGGCCCTTGAAAAAGGCTATGTCCAGATTCCCTTACTTAAAGGAGCCACCCACCCGATTTTATACCCCCCTGGATATTCAAAAATTTGATTTCTTAGAAAAGGTAGGATTCCCCGGGGAATATCCTTTTACCGCTGGTACTTATCCCACAGAGCCTCTGGCCGGCCTGGCAAAATTCGCCGCCATGGCCCGCAAAGGGACGATCCCTGCTGCCGGAGGGTTGACCAGGGCGGGAATGTATTCCGGTTATGGGAGGGCGGAAGATACCCGCGACTTTTATAAGCAGAGGATCTCCCGGGGAGGAAGAGCCGGTCCCAACGTGGCCTTTGACCTTCCTACCCAGTGCGGTTATGACTCGGACAACCCCCGGGTGGAAGGTGAAGTTGGCAAGGTTGGGGTCTGCGTGGATACCCTGAGAGATTTCGAGGTGATTTTTGAGCCTTACCAAGGAGAGCTGGATTTGGATAAAATCGCCTCTAATTTTACGATTAACGCCCCAGCCAATATCTTCATTGCCATGTATTTAGCCCTGGCCGAGAAGCGGGGGATAGCCATGGAGAAACTTCGGGCCACCCCTCAGAACGATATCTTGAAGGAGTTCATTGCCCGGGGAACGTATATTTTCCCCCCTCGGCCTTCCATGCGCTTATTCCGGGATAGCCTGGTCTTCATCGTCAAACACCTGCCCAACGTGAATATTACCAGCATCGGGGGCTACCATATACGGGAGGCGGGGGCCACTCGGGAGCAGGACTTAGCCTTCAGTATGGCCATCGCGATTGCTTATTTGCAGACGGGTGTGGATGCGGGCCTGGAGGTGGATTCCTTTGCCCCCCGTTTTACCTTTAACGCCTTCGGGGGTAGCATGGAGTTCTTCAAAGAAATCGCCTTCCAGAGGGCAGCGCGGCGGATGTATGCCCGGATTTTGCAGGAGAGGTTCGGAGCCAAGGACTCGCGGTCCATGCTCATTCGCCAGCCCATCACCGCCCACATCGGCCCCTCCAGCACGACTCTGCAGCGTCCGCTGAACAACCTCATCCGGACCGTGGTCGGGGCGATGGCCGGGGCCCTTTCCGGAGGGCCTCCTGCCGCCTTCCCGCCTTATGATGAACCCTTAGGTTTGGGATGGAGTCTCGAGGCCACCCAGTTAATGGAGGATGTTGGCCGAATCCTGGCCTGCGAGGCCAAGCTGCTGGAGTTTTCCGATCCCTTTGCCGGGTCCTATTGCATGGAAACCCTTACGGACGAGATTGAAGAGGGGGCCTGGAAGGAAATGGAAAAGATCGAAGCCATCGGGGGAGCGGTCGCAGCTATTGAGAATGGATATATGCAAAGGGAAATTGCCCGAAGCGCCCATGAGCGTCAGAAGAGAATTGAAGAAGGAAGAGATTTGATCGTGGGAGTCAACTGCTTTGCCGGAGAGCAGGAGTTGGAAGTGACCACCAGCCGTCTGGTCCCTCATCCCTATGACCCTGGAAGGAGAGAGCGGGCCGAAAAAGAACAGATTGCCAGTTTAAAGGAGGTGAAGAGGTCCAGAGACAACCGGGCCGTAGCCCAACTGCTGCGGGATTTGAAAGAGGCAGCGAAGCAGGAAGAGGAGAATCTCATACCCAGATTCATGGAATGCGCCAAGGCTTATGTCACCGAGCAGGAAATGTGCGATGTGTTGCGAGAGGTCTTCGGAGAGTATCGGGCGGCGGCTATATAAAAAAGAAATCGGAGGGGTTCGGCCAAGGGAGAAAGGGGTTTTCGGGAGGAAAATTGGATAATAAAAAACAGGAGGTGAAGCCATGAAGGGAAAAATCTTGTTGGGGTTTTTACTGGGGGGATTCCTGGTAGGCCTTCCGCTGCTGGGTGGGGCCCAAACAGAGCCGAAGGGAAAAGTGATAGAAGTCCGGATCACGGGTCACATGCCCGTGGGGCAGCTCTGTACCGTAGCCTGCGAGAGATTCATCAAAGATGCCGAGACCCGGAGCAAGGGAGCATTAAAGTTTATCCATTACCCCGCCGGACAGCTGGCCATGGACGTGAAGGCCTTCGAAATGTGCAAGCGAGGCGGGATTGAGATGGCTCAATTCTTCGTCAACCGGGCCGTGGGGGTAGTCCCCGAGACCGACCTTACCGTTCCTTACTTTGATGATCCCGACTGGTTCGCCCGCCGGATGTTCGACTCCCCCAGCGGTGGGGGTCTCTTCTATAAATTCTTAAGGCCCAAATTTGCCATGCAGGGCCTGCACCTCATGACCGGGTTCATGCACAGCCCTGAGCATTCCACCCTGACCAATAAACCAATATATAAGATGGCTGATTATCGAGGGTTGAAGCTGAGAAGCTCGGGCCGATCTCTTTCGGTGGCCATGGAAAGCTGGGGCGCCAAATCAGTGGTGATGAGTTCTGCGGATGTTTATATGGCGATCCAGCGGGGCACCGTGGATGGAGCCAACAGCGGCCTGACCACCTTCCGTTCCCGGAAATGGTTTGAGGTGGCCAATCATGTTCAAATGCTATGGGAACTGGTGGCGTCTCTGGACATGATCGCCAACCTGAAATGGTGGAATAGCCTCTCGCCGGATCTCCAGAAGATCATCGAAGAATCGCTACGGTCGGCGGCCATCTGGAGTTGGGAGGAGGCGATTAAAGAGGTGGAGGATGATGCCAAGTTTTTGAGAGAAAAAGGATTGAAAGTCGTGGATTTCAAGAAGAGCGCGCCTGAGGAATGGGAGAAGATGAGGCAGGCCAATTTAGCAGCCCAGGAGAAGCTTGTCGGGCCGGTCGTGGGCCCGGAAATATGGAAGGAGCATGTACGGATGCTGAATGCGACCAAAGAGGCAACTCAAACATGGCGAAAAGTATTTGAAACAATGAAATGGTAGCAAAAAAGGGGAGGCGGAAGCTCCAGGCTTCTTCTCCTCCCCCGGGAGAAATCTTAGCGCGAAAAGGCACCAAAAGCCAATGAAGGAGGAATGGCCGGGATGAAGAAGATTGCGCGATTTCTTGGAGAGGCCATTGATCGGGCAGTCGAATGGAGCAGCACCCTTGCTGGCTGCTTTCTTCTGATCACTGCTTTCATAACCACCTACGAAGTCTTTTTCCGCTATGTCCTCAATTCTCCCACCCACTGGACTCTGGATCTTTCCATTTATTTACTGATTTGGTTCAGCTACGCTTCCTTGGCCTCTCTGCAGAAACACCGCCGGCATATTCGGGTTGATTTGCTGATCACTCACTTTTCTCCCCGAACCAGAGAAATCTGGGAAATCACCACGACCGTCATATTCTTATTTTTCATCCTGTGGATGGCTTACTACGTCACGGAGTATGCGGTCGCCTCCTTTAAAAACCGAGAATACGGCTGGGCCATGTGGCGGGTCTTACTGTGGCCGGTCAAAGCCGCGATGCCCTTCGGCACTATATTATTGGGGCTTTATATAATTAAAGACCTCGTGACCCGATTCCAGGTCTTGGCGACACTTCCACCCCAGGAGGGAAAGAAGCGTTTTTTCGATCAGTCCATCTTCATCCTGCCCATTTTCTTAATTCTCATTGCTGGAAGTGTTTTCTTGTACACCGTCAATGGGGGCTTGGGAATGTTGTTCCTGATGCTGGTTTTGCTCTTTGGCGGGGTACCCATCTTCCCCGCGCTGGGGTTGGTCGGAGTGGTGGGTTTTTACCTGGTTTTTGGGGGGGAGATCGCGGTGAGTTCTTCGTTCCCGGCAGTGAGTTATACTGCCCTGGAAAATTTCGCCCTGGTCTGTTTGCCTTTGTATGTATTTGTCGGGCAGGCCATCTCCAGCAGTGGAGTTAGCGATGAAATTTATAACGCCGCCACCAAGTGGGTAGGGCATCTTCCCGGGGGGGAGAGTATTGCTACCATCCTGGCCTGCAGTATCTTTGCCGCGGTATCGGTTTCCAGCGTGGCTACGGCAACCACCATTGGTCTGATCGCCATTCCCGCTTTGCTCGCGCGCAAATATAACAAATGTTTTTCTTACGGCCTCTTGGCTGCGGGGGGTACTCTCGGGATCATGATTCCTCCCAGCGGAACCATGATCATCTATTCAGCGGTCACCGAGGAGTCTCTGGGTAAACTCTTCATGGCCGGAGTGATTCCCGGCATCCTTCTGGCTTCGCTCTTTATTGCCTACGCTGTATATTATTGTAAGCGGACCGGAGAATATGAGAGAGCGGAACCGGCCACCTGGCAGGAAAGGTTTCAATCTACGAGAAAGGCCATGTGGGGGCTCTTGGCCCCCGTGATCATTCTGGGAGGAATCTATTCCGGGGTCTTTACCCCCCTCGAGGCAGGAGCGATCGCCGCAGTCTATGTCTTGATCATGATTCTGGCTCGCGGGAAAGTAAGACCCTTGCAGGTCTTAAAGGTGGTGGGAGATTCCACCTTCGCCAGCACCATGGTCCTCAGCATCATTGTTGGAGCTTTGCTCCTGGGTGAATTCATGACCCTGACCAAGATCCCCGACAAGGCCATCGAATTCGTCATGGCCTTGAATATGTCCCCCTGGGGAGTGATGGCCACCTTAATGGGTCTGTATATTATTCTGGGCATGTTCCTGGAAGTGGTCTCGATCATGTTGATCACCCTGCCGATCGTCTACCCACTTATTATTAAACTGGGGTTTGACGGAATCTGGTTTGCGGTGATGATCACTTTAAACATGGAGATGGCCTTAATCACCCCTCCGGTGGGGCTCAACCTGTACGCCATTCAAGGGATTGCTCGGGCACTCCTGGCGGATATCCTAAAAGGAGTATGGCCTTTCTTCTTCATCATGCTCGTATGGATGGTCTTTCTGGCCTTGTTCCCTTCCCTGAGCACCTGGCTGCCCCAGCTGGTTGTTCCAAGAAGGTAGAGCTGGAGATGGAGGGAACAGTTGGAAGTGCCCATTTCGCTTCAATAACAGAGCCTGATGAGCTGGCGAATGTTTCCTACCTTTTCCAGGTTCCAAAGAGTTTTAACTAAGCGATCAATTTTAGGTTTGGGGAGCACAAACGCTGCCAGAGAACGGAATTTATTCTCCAGCTCCTGATCTGTGGGGGGATTGCGCGGGTCCCCCTTGGGACGATCCACATAAGCCGAATATTTCTTGTCCCCTCTGGTGGTAATCGTGACCTTGGCTTCCGTATCTTTAAACTCGGGGTTGATGCGGGCCTTTACTTTCTTGCGCAGGGCCACCATCTTGGGGTCCAGAACCTTTCGGTCCGTAAACATGTCTTCTCCGGCAGCCCCCTCGGCCAACGCCAGGGCAGCGCAATAATAGGTGCTGAACTTTCCGGCTAAGCCGGTCTGGGGTTCTACCTGCCCGGCCGAATCCAGGCAGAAATGGGCCACGTCACATTGAATCTCTCCTACATCTTCAGGCTGGAGATTGTATTTGCTCCTCAGATCAATGATGGCATCAATGGTCGGGTGGGTGAGCAAACAGGCGGCATGAGGCTTGAAGGTGTTGTTGAGCACCTCGTATTTGCGGCCCAGATTTTCGACCATCGGTTCAAGTTTCGAATCTTCCCCCAGGGCTTCCACAAAACCTTTCTTTCCTTCGATAATATTGGGGGCACAGGTGAAGCCGCGCTGGGCCAGGATGGCGGATAGAACTCCGTCGAACGCAGATTTGCCAGGATGAAAAGGTTTGGTCATGGTACCGAAGACCAAACGCAGCCCGCCGGCCTGAGTGCCCGCCAGACCCATGGCCTGTTTCATTTCCTCCAGGGAAAGGCCCAGAAGCTTACCCGCAGCCACGGCCGCCCCGAACCGGCCGAAAGTGGAAGTCGAATGCCAGCCACGATCATAATGCTTCGTCCCCATGCCCAGGCCAATCCGGGTTTCCACTTCATAACCCAGGATAAAAGCCTCTAAGGCTGATTTCCCGGAGAATCCTTTCCATTCGGCCACGGCCAGAACCGCAGGAAT
>CAYQWO010000173.1:0-7330 GCA_964421095.1 uncultured Syntrophaceae bacterium | reverse complement strand
GGCGAATTTGATCTTCCCCGGCTCTTTCTTGGCTGCCGCCACATATTCCTCGATGGTTTTCCAGGGCGTCTCCACACTCACGGAAAATACGATGGGGTCAATTCCCATCTGAGCCACGGGGACGAATTCTTTTTCCACCTCGAAAGGGAACTTTTCAATCAGGGGCCCAATGGAAAGCTCAGCTGGCCGGCCCAGATGCAAGGTATACCCATCTGCTTGAGCAGAGGCCAGGTTTTGCAGCGATACAAGTCCTGCTCCTCCCGGTTTCGGGACCACCACAAAGGGCTGACCAGCGAATTTGGGAACAACCGCGGCGATGGCCCGGCAAACCAGGTCGGTAGACCCTCCCGCCGCATAGCCGCCTGTCAGCGTGATCGGCCTTTCGGGGTATTTTGCTGGGTCTTGGGCTTGGCCCAATCCCGTCGGAATGAACATGAAAATTAGAACGAGCCATAAGAGCTTTTTCATTATCTTCCCTCCTAATGAGTTTGGTTGATCATGGAGTTTTACTCAAGCCCACTTGCCTGACGATATCCCCTATCCATCGACGCTCTTTTACCCAGTATTCGGCAAAATCCTTGGCTGATACAAATCCGGGCTCACTCCCCAGTTTGGTCATGGCAGCCACAAATTCTTTATCCTCCGCAGCCTTTTTTAATAATTCTTCGAACTTGCCGAGAATGACCGGCGGGGTCTCCTTGCGGGCAAAGACTGTACACCAAATTCCAAAATTGACCTCAAAGCCTTTTTCTTTCGCCGTGGGGACATCGGGATACTCCTTGGCCCGTTGATCAGCGCAGGTCAGAAGAACCCGCAAGTCTCCCCGCTGAACGTGAGGCAGGGCTTCACTCACTGTACTGGTCAGGACCGGGATGTGCCCTCCGGCAACGGCAATCGCTGCCGGTGTACCTCCCTTAAAAGGAACACAGGCCAGCTTAATTCCTGCCTCGTAACAGAATTTTTCTAAACCCAGACGGGTGGTGGCTGTGGGACTGGAGCAGGCGAATTTGATCTTTTCCGGTTCTTTCCTGGCTGCCCCGATGAGCTCTTCGATGGTTTTCCAGGGTGAATTGGTATATACGGAAAAAACGATCCGGTCTTGGGCCACCTGTCCCACGGGGATAAAATCTTTTTCCATATCAAAGGGCACTTTTTCGATGAAGGGGGCAATGGACATCTCCGAAGGGCGGCCCAGGTGATAGGTATACCCATCCGGTTTGGCGGAAGCAAGGTTCTGGAGGGCCACCAGTCCGGCTCCTCCTGGCTTGGGCATGGTGATGATCGGTTGACTGAAATATTTGGGCGCCACGGAAGCGATGGCCCGGCAGGTTAGATCCGTCGATCCGCCAGCGGCGAAAGCGCCCGTGAGAGTAACCGGCCGGGAGGGATACTTGTCAGGTTCCTCGGCGGCAAGGATTACCGCGGAAAATCCAAAAAGTAAAAGAGATAAAACTAACATTTTGATGATTTCTTTCATGGGTCCTCCTTTTTGGGGCTGATTTCTCTCCTAATTTTTTTTATCCAAAGGCAGCACTTGTCTTCTTTCCCGAATTTTGGGAAGCATGGGGGATAGGAGCAATAGGATGGTGAATACCAGGATCGTTCCCGAAATCGGGCGGGTGAAGAAAATCATGGGACTTCCTTCAGAAATAATCAAGGATTGCCTCAAAGCATCCTCCAGCATGGGACCGAGAACAAAGGCGAGGATGAGCGGGGCAGCTTCGTACCGGTATTTTCTCAGCAGGTATCCCATGAGCCCGAAAAAGATCATGATGTACACATCCACGATCTTATTGCTGGCCGTGTACGCTCCAATCAGGCAGAAGAGAAGGATGAGAGGAAAGAGGATGGCATAGGGAACCCTGAGCAACTTTACCCATAGCCCGATAAGGGGAAGGTTCAAGACCAGCAGCATGATATTCCCCACATACATGCTGGCCACAACCCCCCAGAATAGGTCCGGGTTCTGTTGCATCAGGCTGGGGCCGGGAATGACTCCGTGAATCATTAGGGCGCCGAGGAGGATAGCCATCACTGAATTGGAAGGGATTCCCAGGCTGAACAGGGGGATGAAGGATCCTCCCGTCGCCGCATTGTTGGCCGATTCGGGCCCGGCGACTCCCTCAATGGCCCCCTGGCCGAACTTCCCGGGATGGCGGGAAACCCTTTTTTCCACGGCATAAGATACAAAGGAAGATATGGCCGGGCCGGCTCCGGGAAGGATGCCCAAAAAGAAACCCAGCAGAGAGCCCCGGAGGATCGGTTTGGCGCTGTGCTTCCATTCCTGAAGATTGGGCAGAAGGTTCTTGATCTTTCCCTTGAGGATTTCTTGCTTGACTTGAACCTCAATGTTGAGAAGGACCTCGGAAATCCCGAAGAGGCCCATGACCAGGGGGATGAGGCCAACTCCGTCCATCAACTCCGGGATGCCCAGGGTGAAACGGTGAACGTTGGTCAGCATGTCCGCGCCAATGCAGCCGATGATTAATCCCAGCGCGGCCATCATCAGGGCCTTGATCATCGACCCGCTGGCCAGATAGATGAGGATGGTGAGGCCCAAGCACATCAAAGAAAAATACTCGGGCGGTCCAAAGGCCAGGGCCGCCCTAGCCAGTGGGGGGGCAAGAAACATGAGCCCGACGATGCTCAACGTTCCAGCGATATAAGACCCAAAGGCCGCAATCCCTAACGCTGGTCCTGCCCGTCCATCCTGGGCCATCTTATATCCGTCGAGCGTGGTGACGACCGAAGCTGCCTCTCCCGGGATGTTGACCAGAATGGAGGTCGTTGACCCTCCGTACATGGCCCCATAGTAAATACCGCATAGAGTAATGATGGCCGAAACCGGAGTGAAATGAAAAGTTGTGGGGAGCAAAAGAGCAATGGCCGCGGTGGGCCCCAATCCGGGGAGGACTCCTACCAGAGTTCCCATCAGGCACCCGAAGAAGCAAAGAAAAAGGTTGATGGGTTGAAAAACTATCGAGAAGCCCTGGAAAATCAGAGAATAAAAGTCCACGGCCTTCCCTCAGAAAAACCCCAAAAAAGATCGAGGAAGCTGGCTCTTTAGAAGGGTTTCAAATAGCAGGTACGAGGCCAGAGAAGAGATGGCTCCTCCCAGAACGGCCCTAAGCCAGCTCTGGGGTTCGATGACTTTCATGAGAATGACCACAAAGGCGAAGGTGATCAAGACAAACCCGATCTTGTCCAGCAACAGGCCGTAGGCCACCATGGCGGCGAGGACCGCAAGGATGTTCTTCCAAAGAATCTTAGTCTCCCAGGTTGGGGCAGTCCGGCTGAGAAGAACCTGGATCACTAAAACAAAGGAAAGAGCGGCTAAAAGCAATCCGGCCAAAAACGGCATGAAACCCGGGCCTGGTTTGGCCGGGCTCCCGAGCCCGATTTTCCAGGAAAAATAGCAAACCGCCAGCCCCAGGAGGAAGAAAAACATCCCGCTGCTATAATCAGGCTTTTTCCCCTCGTGTTTTCCCAAACTTCTTCCTCGCGGTTTTGCAGGGGCTGGGCATTTGAGGGTTCCCTGCGCCCAGAGTTTGGCGAAATTTTTTTCCGCCAGCTTAACCGGCAATCTCATGGTTTCTTGGGTGATTACATTTCTGCATACCAAAAATGGGCAGGCCAGTCAATCAATTTATCGAATTTAAAAAGGGGAAATTATTGACAGACGAGATTCGGGTTCGTATAATGGCGTCCGCAATCACTCGCCCGGAAAAAATTTTGCATAATTCTTTCCTCAAGGAAATATTCGATGAATAAATTGCTGACCATGAAAGAGGCCATCACGGAATATATAACGGATGGCCAGAGTATCTTAATCTCCGGTTTTTCTATCAATCAAGGATATGCCTTCGCCCATGAGATCATTCGCCAGAAGAAAAAGAACTTGACTCTGATCCGCAGTTCCGGGGACATTCTGGCCGATCAAATGATCGGGGTCGGATGCCTCAGCCGGGTGATCTCTCCTTATGTCTGGAATCCGACCGGCCCTTCCTCGGCTTACTGTTTCCGCCGGTCAATCGAAAAGGGGATCCCCCACAAGATTGAGCTGGAAGAATTCTCCTTCGGTTCCTTCTGTATGGCCATTTATGCCGCTGCCCATGGATTGCCCTTTATGCCCACCTATCCTCTGGAAGGAACCGGAATTTTTCAGCATCGGCCCATCCTGGGTCCGGACAAGGTGCGAGTCATCGAATCCCCTTTCTCTGGGGAGAAAGTCTGCCTGGTCAAACCCCTGATCCCTGAAGTCAGCCTGGTTCATGTCCAGCGGGCAGATCCAGAAGGGAATACCCAGATGTGGGGGCCCCTGGGAGACGTTCGAGGGACGGCCAACGCCGGGAAAACCGTCATTGTTTCGGCAGAAGAGATCGTAGATCGAGAGACGATCCTGAAAGAGCCCTACAAGGCTATCGTCCCCGGATTCAGGGTGACTGCCGTAGTACACGAACCCTGGGGAGCTCATCCCTCTGATGTTTTTGAACATTATTACCGGGACATCTGGTTTCAATCTGCCTACGCGGAAGCCTCCAGAACCGTTGAAGGATTTCATAAATTTATGGACGAATGGGTATACGGGGTGGAGAATCGAGCTGAATACTTAAAAAAGCTGGGAAAGAAAAAGAGAGAAGAACTTCAGTGGAGGAAGCAAGAATGATGAAGAGTCAAGACTATACTCCCTTCGAAATGATGATTCTGACTGCTGCTAAGCAGATCCAGAACGGGGATGCTCTGTTTGTTGGTTTTCATTGGCCCATGGTGGCCTCTCGCGTTGCCCGCCGCCTCCACGCTCCGGACATATACTGCGTGTATGAAGGAGGAGGGGTTGAGAGGACCTACTGCCCCATCATGCCTAACACTGGGGCCGATTTGATATTGAGCCCCCACCTGGCCATGGCCGGGGAGACCTATGACACCCTGTGCGGGCTCCTGGCTGCAGGGCACCTTCCCTTCTCCATGATTGATGCCCCCATGGTGGACCGTTATGGCAACATCAATTCTACTTGCATCGGACCCTACCAGCAGCCTAAGGCCAGGCTCGCCGGTTCGGGGGGCGCTGCAGACCTTGGGGCCAACTCGAAAAGACTCATCATGCTCTCCGACCGAACCACCAAAGATGGCTTTCCTCTCCGGGTGGATTACATCACGACTCCCGGATACCTGGACGGGTATGACAGTCGAATCCGCGCCGGATTCCGCCCGGATACCGGCCCGGAGATGATCATCTCTCCTCTGGGGGTCTTCAAGTTTGACCCTGTTTCCAAGGAGGCTTACCTCTGGGGAGTTTATCCCGATGCCGACGTGCAGAAGATCAAAGCCAGCGTAGGATGGGAGCTCAAGATCGCCGAAAAACTAACCGCGATCTCTCCGCCTAAGGCAGAGGAAATCAGGGTCGTCCGGGAGGAGTTGGATATCGCGGAAAGCCGCTTGTGGAAAATCCCAGGCCGTTAAAAATTTATGTTCATCTACAAATCAGTTGAAGGCCAAAAGGCTGGTTTATTTAAAGTGTGCTGTGATTTCAGGGGCCCGGAAGAAAATTCATCTTGCTTGCAATCATAAGGCACTTATCTCTCCCTAACTATGGCGGGGGGATCTGCTCTTTCTCCGAAGCTTTCTTATCAGGCCCCCGCTGCGCTTTGCGGATGGCCAGCAGGGAGTTTATGGAGAGGGGATATCCCGCCGATGCTTGCGGCGCAATCTGCCTTTCCTTCCGGGCCCTTGGCAAGCTTTCATCAAAAATTTGGCCAACTAATTTGGAGATGATCCAAATTTATTAAGCCATAGAGAACGCAGAGAAATTCTTTATTACCCCAAATAGAAAAGTCCGGGGAAAGCCGAGGAGAGATTCAAACTTGACACAGGAAACAATGGGGAATAGAATCACAACTTATTCCACTCTTGGTTGCCAGAACCGAAAAAATTTCAAAAGGAGGGGAAAAAGATGAAACATCGAGCATGGCTTATGGCGGTCATTTTTATTTGGATGATGGCTCTCAGCCCAACTTCTTAGGCTGCTGATCCGAAGGAGTTCCGCATCGGAGCGATTCTGGCCATGACGGGTGCCGGGGCGTGGTACGGACAGGTGATGAGCGGGGGGTTTTTGACGGCCATGGATGAGATCAACGGCAAAGGTGGAATCGATGGCCTTAAGTTCAAAGCGGCCATCGAGGACCACCAGAGCGGCTCAGGAGCAGCCGCCATTAGCGGATTCAACAAACTCGTGAATGTGGATAAAGTGCCTTTCAGCTTTACTTCTTTTACCGCACCGACCCTTTCCATCATCCCGGTGGCCAACGAGAAACAAGTGCTACTGATTAACGGTGGGGCGGTGGGCCCAAAGCTGGTGAAGGCCAGCCCTTATCTTTTTAACAACCGGATGCTGGCAGTGATGCACGGAGCTGGGTTGATTCAGAGGGCTAAAGAAAGAGGTTTTACCAAGATGGCCGCCCTCTTCTGGAATGATGACGCCGGCATCGGAACCCACAAATATGTGGAACCGCGCTGGAAAGCCATGGGGGGCACAGTTGTGGCGGCCGAGGCCCATCCTCTCGGGGCCACGGACTATAAGCCTTACCTTTCCAAAATCATGGCCGCTGATCCGGATTTCCTGGCCCTCTGGCAATGGAGTAAAGACTGGGGCATTGCCGTAAAGCAGGCTCGGGAGATGGGGTTTACCAAGCCCATCATGGGAATCGAATTCACCCCGGATGCTGCCAAGATTGCGGGGGCAACCGCCGATGGCTATGAATGCATCACAGATTATTTTGACCCTCAAAGCCCTGATCCCTGGACCAAAAGCTTTGTGACCAACTATAAATCCAAATTCGGCACGGAGCCGGAATTCTACGCCGCGAATTATTACGAAGGGGTATATATTCTGGCGGAGTTGATCAAGAAGGCCAAGTCCCGGGGAGGGGACTACTGGAACGGAAAGGCTTTACGAGAAGCCTTGGTAGAGATTAAAAGTTTTCCGAGTGTCTATGGGGGGCAAGTCGTGTTTAATCCTGAAGACGGGACTTGCAAGAAGAAGACCGCTCTCTTTGTAGTCAAGGGTGCAGAGCGCATTTTCCAGAAATATATTGAGATCAAGTAATTGTTTCTATTCACCGCAGAGAACGCAGAGAGCGCCAATTTTTTTCTCTGCGTTTTCAGCGTGCTCTACGGTAAAAAGTTAATCAGGTAACGCGGGGCGGGGCTCCTTCCCGCCCTATGTTTTGCAGGGGATTCATGGATCTCTTTTTACAGCTTACCGTAAACGGACTAACCCTGGGGAGCATCTACCTGCTTTTAGGGATCAGCTGGGGCCTGATCTTTGCGGTGA
>CAYQWO010000172.1:0-7371 GCA_964421095.1 uncultured Syntrophaceae bacterium | reverse complement strand
GTTTATTTACGACGCTGATGGGCTGCCCCCATTTTTTGGAAAGATAGCTGGCTACTACCCTCCCCGTTAAGTCAGTTGATCCCCCAGGCGGAAAAGGAACAATCAGCTGGATCCCTTTCGTTGGGTACGCCTGAGCATAAATGGAAGGAACTGATCCAGAATAGGGAAACAAGCACAAGCCGATGATGGCGAGCAGAAAAAATACTACCAAAAGAACCCATGTATCGCTTATCTTAGCCATGGTGCACCCCCTTTGTATTTTAGGCTAGAATTTTTATTTTTTTGAGCCCTCGATATAATCTGATGTAGATCCGATTAATTGCTGAGTCTTACTTGATTCTTTGATCCTTCCATAAACCGACAAGGTCAGGGATACTGCGGCCAGGATCAGCAGTCCAGCCGAAATAGGCCTGGTGAAAAAGATTAGAATACTTCCTCTCGATATTCCCAGAGATTGCCGCAGCGCATTCTCTATCATGGGGGCCAGAATAATAGAGAGAATGACCGGAGCGGCAGGAAAATCCAGCTTCCGCATAAAAAATCCAAGGACCCCAAAAAATAGAGCAATCCATACATCTAACATATTATTCCTAACCCCGTAGGAGCCGATTACACACAAGGCCAATACAACGGGGGCGAGTATAGGGTAAGGGACTTTGATCAATCTCGCCCAAAATCCTACCAGAGGAAGATTCAAGACCAAAAGCATAATATTGCCAATGTACATGCTGCCGATCAATCCCCATACAAAATTGGGGTTTTGCTCGAATAAAAGCGGGCCAGGCCTCAGACCATGGATCATCAATGCCCCCAGGAGCACTGCCAGAGGTGCAGATGGCGGGATCCCCAGAGTCAATAAGGGTACTAAACCACCCGCAACGGCTGAGTTATTAGCCCCTTCCGGTGCAGCCACTCCTTCGATAACCCCTTGGCCAAATTTTTCTGGATGCTTCGACCATTTTTTTTCTACATCATAACAGATAAAAGCAGCTACAGAGGCACTCGCCCCAGGAAGAAGACCTATGAGAAATCCTAAAATAGAACTTCGAATCAAGGCCCCTTTCGAGTCCTTCCAATCCTGCAAGGTAGGCCACAAACCTTTCAATTTCGTTTTAAATACCTCAATCATCGATTCTTCGGCATTAATCAGAATTTCCGTTATGGCGAAAAGCCCTACAACCACGCTGATAAAATCAATTCCGGCTAAAAGATTAGCATTCCCATAAGAAAATCTCTCTGTCCCGGAGATCGGGTCGACCCCTATGGTAGAAATCATGATGCCCAGTAGGGCGGAAACTAAACCTTTGATAAGAGATTTCCCTGCTAAACTAACCACGATGGTCAAACCCAGAAACATCAGCGAAAAATATTCAGGGGGCCCAAAAGCTAAGGCTACGGAAGCCAGAGGAGGTGCGAGAAGCATAAGGCCAATAATGCTGATGGTGCCGGCAATAAAGGAAGCCATAGCAGCCATAGCCAAGGCCGCGCCCGCTCTACCTTGGCGGGCGAGCTTGTATCCATCGAGGGCAGTAGGTATGGATGCAGCTTCCCCTGGGGTGTTGATTAATATAGCCGTGGTTGATCCACCATACATAGAACCATAATAAATCCCCGCCAGCATAATGATAGCTGTAGTGGGAGGCAGAGATAAACTAACCGGTATCAATATGGCTATTCCTGCGGTTGGCCCTATTCCTGGCAGAACCCCTATGAGGGTGCCAATGGTAACTCCCACAAAGCAGTAAAGTAAATTGATGGGCGTTAAAGCAACAGAAAACCCCAGCATTAATTTACTGATTACTTCCATCCCAGGCCTGCTGATCGACTTCCGGAAAAAGCCAATCCTTGTCGTTTGGACTGTTTAAAACAGGACAACCCTTCCCGCCGGGAAAGGCATCTCCAGCCAGTATTCAAAAATCCCGTATAGCGTAAGAGTGGTCAGCAATGATATGCCGCAGCTGAACGCATACCCATATCTCCCCACGGATTTAAACAAGAAGGCTAAAAAGAGGAATGTGGAAACCCGGAATCCAAAAAAATGGATGCCGACCAAATAGATGAACAGAGATATCATAATATAACCTAAGTCTCTTAGTCCTTGCTCCTTCTTCAGGAAAACTGTTTGGCCCACCGTGGTTTTCATTTTTAGGCTTTTCAGGAACAGGAAAGCAGATAGGAATAATACGGAAAGGCCAACCCCAAAAGGGATAAATCCTGCCCCAGGACTTAAACCATCGGACATGGGCAGTTTCCTGGCTTCAATTACGTAGACCAGCGATACCAAGAATAGGATCGCCGAGATGATGAGGTCGCCTTTTTTCATCCTGGGGCTATCCTGTCTATTTCAACCATTCCCCGTCTTTTAAAACGACTCTCCCATCAAGTTCCAAGGTTGGTTTCCACATTAATATATCAAAATGCATCTTCGTCTTTATCTTCCCACCCAGCAAAGTACTGGTACCGATCCCGATATGCGCCGTCCCGTACACCCCTTCATCGTCGAGCATAACACCGCTCATGAGGCATTTGGGATTTAACCCAAAGGCTAATTGGGCAATATTATATACATTGGGATCATCCTGCGCGGCCATCATTCCGGAGATCGTCTCGGCCTGGGCTCCTCCTTTTATATCGACTACCCTACCCTCTTTAACGGTCATATAGACCGGCTCTTTCAAAACCCCGATGTCGTAATAGGGGATGCTGCCATCCCCGACCAGGATTCCTTCCGTTTTGCCCTCCACCGGAGAGGTGCTTGCTTCGATATTGGGAACCGTAGTGATCTGCCCCGGCTTCCGGGCAATGCCCGGATGGGCATTGCCCTTCCTATTGCATAGATCCATGATCAGGTTGGTTCCCGCGGGAGTGGTCAACTTGGCCATCCTGGCCTCTTCCAGGAGCTTGGCCACTTTTTCACACAGCGGCCTTTGAGCTTCAAAATCGGCATATACGCCCCCGGAAATAAGCTGCTCGGGGACAAAGGCACTGAGCATGATTCCCCGGCTACCCCCCGCGATTGCTTCTTTGACGGCATTGGTATGGGTCACGGATTTGGCCACCGGGGTCAATATTAAATCTGCTTTTTTAAAAGCCATGGCCACGGTCTCAGGAGGTTCCTGACCATCTACTTCCCGCGGAGGCATGACCATGATCACTGGCTCGGCTCCCATAGCCATCGCCGCAGAGGCAAGAACGCGGGCAATGGATTCTTTGAGGAAATCAGTGAGGATGAGAACCTTTTCTCCCGGCTTTAGGCCGGCACAGACATTTAATATCCTCTGGGCACCCCTGTACATTAAGATTTCTTTCAATTGACTCTCCCTTCTTATTTTTAAATATAAAGCCTTCCTTTATCCAAGATTACTTTCCCATCCAAAGTAACGGTCGGCTGTCGAATCATCATGTCGAGGTGGAGGTGGGTCCTAACTTTCCCCCCGAAGGCGGCGCTTGTTCCCACGGCGATATGGACAGTTCCCAGGGACCCCTCATCCTCAACCATGACCCCAATGATCTTGGACATCGGGTTGAGGCCGATTCCCAGCTCGGCGATGTTGTAGGCTCCTGGATCATTAGCCTTCGCCAGGATATCCGAGAACAAATGGGCCTGTTTTCCCCCCTCAATCTTGACTGCATTTCCTCCCTGGACCGTGACTTTGATCGGCTGTGTAATCACCCCAATTTCCGGAACGGGTATACTGCCATCGACCATGATCACTCCTTGCGATGTCCCTTCCACAGGGGTAACCCTGGCTTCCACGTCGGGAGGAGTGCAAAAAACCCCAGGCTTATGGGCTAATCCCGTAAGGGCCGCCCCGGAACGGCCTTCGATCCCTAAGGTGATATCGGTTCCAAGGGGGGTTACCACCCGGGCCACCTTTGCCTCCGTTAAAACTGCGGCCACTTTTTCCACCAGAGGGGCCTGTTTTTCAAAATCCAAATCGATCCCTCCGGAAATCAGCGTCTCTTCCTCGTAAGAGGGCATATTGATGATCCTGACCCCGGCTTTCGTGGCTGCTACCCGGGCTTCCGTATGGGCGATCGACCACTTGGTAGGGGCGAATATAATGTCTGCCTTTTTCATGGCTTCCGCCACTGTATCCGGAAGGGGCTCATTATGCATGTTGCGCGGGGGCATTAAAGAGATGACCGCTTCGGCATTTTTTTGATGAACGGCCGCGGCAATGGCCTGAGCAATCGACACCTTCGCGAAATCCGATAAGATTAATACCTTTTCCCCCGCCTGAACCTTACCGCAGACGTCAACCAGCTTTCTGGCCCCTTTCATCATGAGAACTTCTTTCATTTCATCCTCCCTGTTAAATTTCTAATTGACCATCTTTTAAAATCAGCCTTCCATCCAGATCCAAGGTAGCCTGATACATCAAAAGGTCATAATGAACGGCAGCCTTGATCTTTCCTCCCAGGGTTATATTCGTTCCGATCCCGATGTGCACCACGCCAAACACTCCTTCATCTTCCAACATAATCCCGCACATTCTTGCTTTGGGATTTAATCCTACCCCCAGCTCGGCGATATTGTAAACCATGGGGTCGTTTTGCTTTTCCAGATTATCCTTGAGCACTTTGGCCTGGATCCCGCCGGTAATTTCGGTGATCATTCCCTTACGGACTCTGACTTTCACCGGCTCAGTTAAAACCCCGATGCCCAGATAAGGAATGCTGGCGTCCGCCACGATCGTTCCTTCCGGCGTCCCCTCATTGGGAGAAAAATTCGCTTCAATGGTGGGAACAGTGGAAAATTCCCCCGGATCCACAATACAGGTCAAGGCATTGCCCCTTCTGCCCTCGAGATCCATTGAGAGATCCGTACCAAGAGGAGTGGTAAGATGGGCTTTCTTTCCGTCCCGGAAAAACTGAGCAATCTTTTTACAGACCGGCCTCTGTTTGTCAAAATCTGCTTCAATTCCCCCCGAGATCATAATATCTTCACTCCAGTCCGTAAGGACCAGCCCGCGGGCTCCGGCCTCCGCGGCCTCTTTCACTGCCCGGGTATGGGTAATGGATTTGCTTACCGGAATGAAAAACACATTTACTTTTTTCATGGCTTCGGCGATGGCCTTGGGCGGCTCTTCGCCATGAACCTTTCTTGGAGCCATGATTGTAATGATCACTTCCGCATTTCTTTCATAGGCGGCACTGGCGATCACCTCGGCTATTTTGGTCTTATTGGTATCCGCTACGATTAAGACCGTTTCCCCCTCACGAACTTTGGTGCAGGTGTCCATCAGCTTTTTGGCCCCCCGCATCATCTCAATATGTTTCATCAGCGGCCTCCTTCATTTTTACCCATTAGAATTATGGGTTCATACCCAATTGGCTCACGAGCATAGATATTTTTTACATTATTTTTTGGGGTGAATCAAGGTCAAAAATGGGATTACTTGACAAGCTTCATTTGATTTGATTCAATAACCCTCGCCATCTTTAACCTAAAACCACAAATGAGGCCCTAAAATGGATAGCTCTTTCAAAGAAATCCTGATGATGAAGGGAAGTTCAAAACTGGTAAATGTTTTAGCCCAAGTGAAAAAGAACGAGCAGGTATTGATCGTGACCGATTACGATACCCTTTCCATCGCTCGTTCCCTGGCCACGGCCTGCATCCAAGCGGAGGCGGAACCAACCCTGATGATCATGCATCCCCGGGAGGCGCATGGCTTGGAGCCGCCCGAGATGGTTGCCGCGGCCATGACGAAAGCGGATATGGTCTTTCAGCCAGTTTCCAAGTCCATCGCCCACACTTCGGCCACGAAGAAAGCAAGGGAAGCCGGAGCCAGGGTTATTGTGCTTCCTGAATATACAGAGGAGATGTTAATTTCCGGAGGTTTGGAGGCCGACTTTGAGGCCCAGAAGCCTCTGTGCGAAAAAATGCGGGACTATTTGACGAATGCCCGGACCGCGCGAGTGACCGCGCCTTCCGGAACCGACATCGCCATGAGTCTTGAAGGCCGACCCGGACGGGCGCTTACCGGTATGGCCCGGGAGCGGGGAGGATATTCTTCCCCTCCCAACATTGAGGCGAGTATCGCGCCCGTAGAGGGGACCGCCGAGGGAGTCATCGTAGTCGATGCGAGTATTTCGAGCATCGGGCTTCTCTCATCTCCTGTGACCGTTTTGGTAAGAGAAGGTCTGGCCAAAGAGATAACCGGAGGGATGGAGGCGCAAACGCTCAAAGGTATATTGGAATCGGCCAATGACCCCAGAGTTTACAACGTTGGCGAGCTGGGAATCGGGCTAAACCCCAAGGCCAAGCTCTGCGGGCTCATGCTGGAAGACGAAGGCGCCTTTGGGTCCGTTCACATTGCCCTGGGCTCCAACGCGGACTTTGGGGGCAAGACCAAAGCTGCCCGTCATATTGATTTGATCATTTCCAAATCCACCCTGCTGCTGGACGACAAACCTGTGCTCCAGGACGGGCAAGTCGCTATTTAGCAAGCAGTTTATAATCCGGCTGGCGGATCCCTAAGGAATCCCCCTTTTCTAACTCGATTTCTTATTTAACTTTGATTCCCTTCTCCTGATAATATCGGATGGCTCCCGGATGGAAGGGAAAAGGAGAATCAAGCGTAGCTTGAGCCAGGGTGAAATTTGTGGCTTCTCTATGAACCAGCACAAGTTCTGGTTGGTTCTCCAAAAGGACCTTTAGGATTTTGTAGACTAAGTCTGTTTCCATCTTCTCATGGCAGACCAGGAACTTGCGCACAGCCACGACCTCAACATCAGAATCCATATGGGGATAAGTGTTTTTGGGCATAACCGTTTTGTAGCAAATGGGCCCGTATTTCTTTATTATTTTATCGATATTCTCATCGCATTTTAAAACTCTGATTTTAATCCCCGGACTTGCCGCCAAGTCTAATATAGGCGCCGTAGGGATTCCTCCGCTCCAGGCAAAAGCTTCAATTTTCCGGTCCTTCAGAGCGCCCGCTGATTCCAAGGCTCCCAGACGCTCCGGCTTCAAGTCCTTGTTGGGATCAAGGCCATAACTATCAAGAACTCTCATGCACATGACTTCCGTCCCACTTCCGGGTTGGCCAACGGAAACCCGCCTCCCTTTCAGGTCGGGAATGGATTTGATTCCCGATCCTTCCGAGGCAATGAAGTGCATATAATTCGAAAAGATGCCAGCGATCGCGCGCAGGGGAATCGGTCCCGTGGATTTAAATCTATCAACCCCCTTTAAAGCATCGTAACCTACATCCACAGCCACCAGACCCAAGTCCGCTTTTCCAGCGTGAATAAGCCGGCAATTATCCTGTGAACCGGCGGTCACTTCCGAGCTGGCCGCTGTATCGGGTAGATGCTTGGAGATCACCTGAGCGATCCCACCCCCAAGTACATAGAAAACCC
>CAYQWO010000171.1:2121-7379 GCA_964421095.1 uncultured Syntrophaceae bacterium | reverse complement strand
CGAAGGAATTAAAGTATGTGGTTAATGACGGCGTGGAAATAAAAGGCGAGGCCAGCTGCAACGTCCATGGCAGTAAAGGCCCGGCGGTGCTGAATTTATCTGTAAAAAAGTAAGAGGTGCAAGAAAACTCATTTTAGAAACCTTAGGCGCTTTAGATCCCTTGGGCGCCACATTCGCCATGGAGGATTACGCTGATGAAAATAAGTGGGGTCTCCATCATCCTGATCCTGGGAATCTGCAATTTTCTTTTACTGCTCTTTCAGATGAGTTCTGGCTTGCGATTTATTAAGGTGTCTTTTAAGGTTCATCGAAAAACCGGTATCATTTTGTTCATCATGGCTACCATTCATGGTACCCTGGCCTTCTTGTCCCGGTGAAGAAGATCGCATCCTCAACCACAGGGACTCCCCCTGTGATAAACTCGGCAAACCCGATCACACCCATACTATTTACCTCCTCCCCGGATTTGGCTTTTTCCTCAGCTGTCGACTCCAGTTGATGGATTTCTCGGGAAAGGACAACGCGGGAGGGTGTAGGTCTGATTCTTCCCAGAATTAGAACTTCGAAAATTCCTTTACAATGGGCATGACGTCGGGCAGGTTCTCCGTCCCATTTATCAATTCAAAAATACACGTTGCCCTTTTCTTTGATAGGGGGGCCTCGGCAAGACCTCTAAATTTCTCCTCTAATTCTCCATCGGTCATCGGATTGACCGCCCATCCCTTGGCCACCTCTCTTCTTTCGGCAAAGACCCTGCCGTCGCGGAGATAAACCTTTACAATGGAGGGCCTCAGGTTTTCATGGGCCAGATGGATCTTATCCAGTTCTGGGTCTAATCGCAGGTCCACCTTTTCGGCCAACGTCAAAATTTTCTCGTCTCTAATATTTTCCTCGCTGAATCCTTCAAGGGAGACCCTTCTGTTGTGAATCGCCAAGGAGACGCAGAAGGGGATACTCGACTTTGCCGCAGAAGAGGTTTTAGGAGCCTTTTCATTAAGATCACTGGCAAAACGATGTGTTTTAACAACTACCTTCTCGATTTCATCAGGGATGATCGGATGCGATTCCATAAGAGCCAAAGTGGCATCCATGGTCGTATGGGAAAGGCTGCAGGAGGCGTGTTTCTTAAAGTAGATGCCCATAATCATCCACTCCTGACCAAGGTTCTCGGTTATCTTTTTTAGGTCGAAATCATCCGAAACATTCTTGCAGAATCCCAAGGGCCCTTCCAGGATCTTTGTAGGTCCTGAAAATCCCTCTCCGGCCATGAGCCCAGCAATCGTCCCCACAAACGCAGGCCAGCCCCCGTAAAGGTCTTTGATCATCGCCCCTTCCTTAAAGGTCTGGAATGGCGCAACCGGTGTCAAACAACAGTTACCCAAGGCATGGACCATCCCCGCTTCATTCAAACGGAGCAACTTTCCCACTGCGGATGCGCCGCCGAAGGTACCCACCAAGGCCGGGGCGTGAATCCCGCGACCATAGATGGTTGACGGGCAAATCGCCTCTCCAATTCGAATCACAGCCTCATATGCCACAACGATCGCAGTTAGTAGATCCTTTCCTGTGGAACGGAGCTTCTCAGCAACCGCCAGGGCTGCTGGGATCGATGTGACCCCCGGATGGGCATGGGCAACGATATGTCCATCATCGAGCTCCAATTCGTGGGCCATGGAGCCATTGATCAAGGCAGCCAATGGACAGGAGGTGCGATAGGCATATTTGACCACTGAGGACTCTTCAAATCCTCCCAGTTTCCTAAAAAAGTCGAATATCTTCTGAGAGGCCGTCTCTTCTGCGGCCGCAATAGTGACACCTGTGAAGTCCAGGAGGCATCTTTTCGCCTGTTCAACCACTTCTGGAGGCAAATCATCAAATTGGACCCGCGACAAAAATTGGGCCAACTCCTTGGTCGTTTCTTCCATATGCCCTCCCCTTATTTTGCTTCCAGAACCTTAACCTTCGCTAATGATGACTCCTTTCCGCTGTCTGAGGAGAAGAAAGCCTACTGAAACAACGGTCAGGATAATGAGGATGAGACTGATGGGCCGAGTGAAAAAGATGGCTAGGCTCCCTCTGGACATGATCAGGGACTGACGGAGGGAGTTTTCGGCAATAGGCCCTAAGATCAGAGACAAGCATACGGGGGCTGTGGGAAAATCGTAACGCTCAAGGATGTACCCTAAGATTCCAAAGAAGACGGCTACCGCTACTTCATACAAGGACCCCGATATGGTAAAGGAACCCAGGATGCCATAAATGGCTATGATGGGCACGAGGACATCCTTTTTTATATAGGCCAAGTGGGAGGTTAGGGGAAGCAGGGCTAACCCCATGCCGAGCATAACGAAATTCGATAGAACCATGGCGGAGAAGATCGGGTAGATAAAATCCATATGGTCCCGGAAGAGAAACGGTCCTGGTTGAAGCCCCTGGATGATCAAGGCGGCCATCATGACAGCGGTTACGGTATCCCCCGGAATTCCGAGGGTCAACATGGGAATCATGGACCCCGCATTATTGGCATTATTAGATGCTTCTGGGGAAGCTACGCCATCGAGGTCTCCTTTCCCAAAGGTCCATGGATGTTTGGAAGCACGTTTTGTCTCGGCATAGGCTAAAAAGGCCGCGATCGTAGCGCCAGCTCCTGGGAGGATACCGATCCATGTACCGATGATACTTCCTCTCAAGGTTTCCTTCAAAGTCCCCTTGAATTGTTTCCAGGTGGGAAGGATGGTTTCAATTTTTGCGGTGATTTCGGTCAGCATTTCCCCTTTTTCTATCACCCGGAAGGCTTCTGAAAAGGCCAGCAACCCAATTACTGCAGGAACGAAGGGAATACCTGCTTGTAGCTCCTTTACACCCATTGTAAATCTGGGGACGGGCATGATCTCATCCATCCCTATGGTGCCCAGGATTAGACCCAGCATTCCGGCCATCGTCCCCTTGAGTATGGACCTTCCTGAGACAGCGAAAATAGCTGAAAGCCCAAATAAGGCAAGGGTAAAATATTCCACAGGAGAAAATTTCAGGGCGATACTGGCTAGAGGAGGTGAAAAGAAAATCATTATCGCGCAGCTAAAGAGCCCGCCCAGGGTCCCCGCAATCAGCGAAATGCTAATGGCTAGCCCCGCCTTCCCCTGGAGGGCCAGCTGGTAACCGTCCAAAGCGGTTACAGCATTTGCCGGAGCGCCCGGTGTCCTGATGGCGATAGCGGTGACGGAGCCCCCGTACATTCCTCCGTTGTAGATTGATAGAAGCAGGATCATAGCGGGGATAGGTGGAAGGCCATAGGTGAACGGAATGAGAAGTGAAATGGCCAGAGTGGCTGTAAGACCGGGGATAGCCCCAAACAGGATCCCGATGAACATCCCTACGATGTTGAAGAGAATGTTCATGGGCTGGAAAACTACGGCAATCGAATTAAGCCACGCTTCCATTCAAAGTCCCCTACCTAAAAATCGACCCCACGGGGAGGCTTGCCTTTAACAACGCCGAAAAGATCAAATAAGTGGCGACGGTGTTGGCCAAGGACCAGATGATTGTTTTTAAAATCTTCTTTTTAGTCTGCATGAGCAACATTAGAAAGGCGAAGTAGGAAAAAGTACAGATCAAAAACCCAAAGATACCCAATACAAGAAAATAGAGGACCGATGCCCCCATAGCCATAACCATTTTCCAAAAAACCGGCTGTTTAGGGGTTCCACTCTCTTCTATCCTTTGCTCGGGTGAAGGCCCCCTTTTCCTCAGGGCCCGGACGAGAAGGACGAGGCTCAGTATCCCCAAGAAAAACGCGCTAAGTCTGGGGAAAAACTCCGGGCCGGCAAGGGGCACCGGAAATCTTGGGAGATATAGGGTCCCCAAATAAGTTGCCAAGCTCACTAACAAACCAAGAATGCTAGCAATGACGTCTACTTTTTTCATTTCAGCAAAATCCTAATTCTGTCCCTTCGAACTTCCATGGAGCCCCACGGGCGAAGCCCGCGATCCCTGTCCGACGCCCATGGGGGGGTGACCACCCGACCAAAAGATGGCGCATTCCTCCACGGCCAAAGGCCGGGGTCTCCCGCTGCCGGGATGAACATTCCGCCATGCACCCCGACTCCCCATGGAAGGCCTGGTGCCCATGAACCTTACGGAGTTCATGGCAAATTCCACATCGATTCCTCTAAACTCTCAACTTCTTCAAGCTCTCAAGAATACCCCGCAATTTCCATTCCGAATTCCATATTTGGCTTATTTGGCGTACCCCATCCCCTTCAAGGTCTCCCGAACGACGGGGTAAGCTTTTTCAAGGAACTTGACCAACTGATCGTTGTTTCGATAAATCAGATCAAGATTTGACTTCTTGGCCAATTGCTGAAATTCCGGGTCATTGTAGGCCTTGACGAAAGCGGCTTCCAGTCTTGCCCTGACAGGTGCGGGTACACCTCTGGGCACGGCCATAGCCCGCCAGCTTTCAATCCCTGCCCCACTGATCCCTAACTCCACGACAGTAGGAACATCCGGATACTCGGGTAATCTTTCATTGCTGAAACACAAGAGCATCCGGACGGTTCCCGCCTTGGCGTGCTGGGCGAATGTCGTCACGGTGTTAATATCGGCATCCACATGTCTTCCCAATTCGGCTGCCATGATCTCTGCTGACCCCTTAAATGGTACAAAATTAAATTGCACACCATATTTTTTCTCCAACATATAGCCCGCCTGATGGTGCCATGCCCCCAGACCTGTTGTCGCAATCTTGATCTCCCCAGGTTTCGCCTTTGCGGCCATAATCAAATCCTGGAGGGTCCTGTAGGGGGAATCTTTATGAACAGAAAGGCCCAAGGGTTGGCGAGTGAATTGGAGTAAATAGTCAAAGGTGTCAAACTTAATATCAGATCCCATGGCCTGATTGGTCAGGATATCAAAGGTAATCTGACCGATCGTGTAACCATCTCTTTTTGCGTTGTTAAGATAGGTCCAACCGACGGCACAATTTCCACCCACCATGTTGATGGGCGCGATGGCCTGGCCCAAGTTTTTCTCGGCAAACTTCGCGATCAACCGGGCTGCCAAATCACTCGGCCCTCCCGGGGTCCATGTAATGACCAGTTCTATCGACTTCGTCGGAAATTCCGCAGATAGAACCGGTGAGCTCAAAAATGACAACAGAACTAAAATTGAAGAGAGAACTGAGATCATCCTATTTACGCCTCCACTTTTTGACATAGTTTTCCCCTCCTTATTTTATCCGCATATTTCTTTATGAATAT
>CAYQWO010000171.1:0-2021 GCA_964421095.1 uncultured Syntrophaceae bacterium | reverse complement strand
CGCCCAGATGATAACAACATCTATCGGAATGGAACGAGATCATGAACCCGGGGCAATCAGCTCTCCATAAATCTGATCGCTATAAGAGGCCGATCTCTTTCAGAATTGCCCATAGCTTTTCTCTCCCTTCTTGAGAAAGCTTACCCACAGGAGCACGCGTTGGGCCTGCTTTTATTCCGATCATTTCCATTGCTTCTTTAATGACATTTGGAAAGCTGCCTAACTCTAAGGCAAACCTGATCCGGGCCACTTTCATCTGAGCCTGCAACGATGCCTTACGATCTCCGCCAACGAATGTTTCATAGAGTCTGACAACAATATCGGGTGCCACATTTGCCGTCGCCGCCACGATCCCTACGGCGCCAAGATCTAAGGAAGAATAGAAGAGATCGTCACGGCCTTGGAAAACGGAAAAACCGGCTTTCGTCTCATTGATAAAGCGCATGTGCAAACCCAAGTTGCCGCCACTATCCTTCAAACCAACGATATTGGGCACATAGGATAGCCGAGTGACAAGTTCTGGTGGGAGCGAAACAACCGCTCTTGCAGGATTATTGTATGGAATCACCGGGATCCTGACCGCCCCGGCAATCGCACGGAAATGATCGAAGAGTTCGTCCGCTTTGGGCACGATGTAATAAGGAGTAATCATCACCATTCCGTTGCATCCTGTTTCCTCGGCTATCTTCGCCAGTTGGATGGACTCGCGGGTACTGACCGCCCCTGTACCTCCATAGACAGGTACTCGGCCCCGACTTTCCTTCACAACAATTTCGAATATTCTCTGGCGTTCAGAACCAGACAGTGACCACCCCTCGCCTGTACTGCCTGCGGGAAAGAGTGAATCAACGCCTTTCTCGATTAGGTAATGGGTCAATTCCTTTAACGCCTTTTCGTCAACGTCACCATTCTCCTGAAAAGGAGTAATCATAGGAACCATAACTCCTTTATGTTGCACCATTGCTTTTACCTCCCTTTTCCCAAGTCGTTTATACCAGATGAGAATCTTATGTGTCAACAAAGCAACCCCTTCGCTCATCTTCTCCATCCTATCCACTGCCCCGTCAGCCCCATACGAATCCACCGGGTAGTCCAGGTCCAGGATCGAGGCGACCAGGGAAAGTGAATAGGCTGAAAGTCTCCGCCATCTGGGGTCGAGGGCTTTGGATCCGGAGAAAATGCCCGGGGTAAGCCATGAGAACCCGGCTTTCTAACTTTTCTGCTGCTTCATGAGCTCAATATATTTCGGGGGCATTCCCCAGGTTGGATCTACCTGACATCCATAATAAGGAATGGGGTAGCGGATGCCGCTTTTCTGCGTAGCCTCCAGCCCTTTAAGGATCTTGTCAATTGCCTGCGTCGGAATCGCCATGACCAGCTCCTCCTCCTGCACCCCCCCAAACCTTCGCTCACCGAAACAGGGAATGGTCAGGCTTGGCTTCTGGCTGTGGTAGCACTCGCCGATGAAATCGGTACAAGCGCTCTCCCCAACCGAATAAAACTGGAGTCTTTCATAATTCTCCCACTGGATCCCGGCAATCAGGCGGATCATCTGGGCCGGCGTACCATAAATGATGACCATATCCGGTTCGATCCTTTCCTGGAACAAAGGGCTTAGGGCCATGGCTTTGAATTTTCCGTGGGGGATTCTTCTCATCGCTTTCTGGTGTTTACGGGCATCCTCCTGGGTCGCGAACCAGATTTCGTGCATCTGCCTCCCGTCCAGGGCCGGCTCCGGAGCAGGGCAGAAGCCCAGGGTAGAAGGACAATAAGGGGAAACGAACTCTGCGGCGGTCGCCCCGACCGTCCAACCAAAAGTCCGGGCAATCGTGAGCAGCTGGCAAAGGGTCGCTTTCCAATATGGTTTCTTGATTTTGGGGACCTTCTCCATCTCTTCCGGTGATTCATAAAGCTTCAGGGCAAGAGAGAAAGTTCTTAACCTCAAGTAGAAATCAACCTGCTGCGCGACTTCTTTCCATTTTGCCATCTTGAACCTCCCACTTTAACGGAATTTTCAGACG
>CAYQWO010000170.1:2851-7391 GCA_964421095.1 uncultured Syntrophaceae bacterium | reverse complement strand
AAGCGATCTCCCGGGCCAACGCCTGCGGAGCTTTCTTTTGCCTCCGGGCCAGAGTAAAGCATGGGAAGGCGTAATCCCCCCACTGCGGGTCCCGGGGGACCTCAATCAATTTTTCCCCCTCCTCGACGGGAAGACCCGTCTGCCGGGAAATGAAATCAGCAATGGCCTGGGTCGCTTCGTTCATCTATCAACCGCGTATTTTTCGCCACTTATTTCTCTTAAATTTCGATTTATCTCTGCGGCCTCTGCGATCTCTGCGGTAAAAATGTTTTTTAGCTAGCCAGGAGTTCGCGATAAATTTCCGGGCGTCGATCCCGCAAGAACGTCCATACCCGGCGCGTCCGCTCAATCTCCGCCAAATCGATGCTGGACATGACCACCCCTTCCTGTGCGCCGCTGGGTTGGCCGACCAACTCCCCCTCCGGAGAAGCGCAGAAACTTTTCCCGTAAAAATTCTGCTTGGCCTCCCTTCCGACCCGGTTTACCCGAAAGATATAGATTCCACTTGTCGCCGCGTGAGCGCAGATCACTTTTTCCCATTTCTCCTGGGAAGCCAGGGCTGCCGCCGTGGGAGAAAAGATGATCTGTGCTCCCTTGAGAGCCAAAATGCGAGCCCCTTCCGGGAAGAAATTATCCCAACAGATCTGCACTCCCACCTGGGCGTAGCGTGTGAGGAATACGGGAAAGCCCAAATCCCCAGCGTGGAAATAAGCTTTCTCCTCCCAGAGGGGGATCTGGGGAACATGAACTTTGCGATACTTTCCCAATATTTTCCCGTCCGCATCGATGACGACAGCGGTGTTGAAGTAGAGGTCGCGGGAATCCTTTTCAAAAAAGGGCAGCACGATGACTACCTCCCGCTTCTGCGCCACTTCTTGCATGGTCTCGGTCGCTGGCCCGGGCACCTGCTCAGCGAGTTGAAAATGATCGGGACAAATGTCCACCGGGAACCAATGCGTATTGAAAAGCTGCTGGAAGCAGATCATTTTTGCCCCCCGCTCGGCAGCAATCTCGGCTAACAGGAGAGCTTTCTCCAGGTTCTTTTCTTTATCCTGGGAACAATTCATCTGAATCCCGGCGATCTTGAGCATAAAGTTTAGCTCCCGCATTTTTGAAAAAAAGTTTAGCCTCTTTCCCCCCAGGGGTCAAGGAGGAAAAGATGCTCTCTGCGGTGCGCAAAAGGTGAAAAAAAGACCCCGGTGGAATCCTCCGCCGGGGTCTTGTGCGGGTCGCTGTATTATACCAGGGAGTTACAATTTCACAACCTTTGTCGCTTGGGGCCCTTTCGCCCCCTCAATGATCTCGAATTCCACCTTCTGGCCCTCGGCTAAAGATTTGAAACCCTCTCCTTGAATGGCTGTATAATGAACAAAGATGTCTCTTCCGCCCTCTTGTTCAATAAAGCCATACCCCTTGCTGTCATTGAACCACTTCACCCGACCCGTCAACCTCATCAAAATCCTCCTTTTCATGCCTGAACCGCCGACCCGCAAATCGGTTCGCTTGCCTACCGAGAATTCTCGGCTTACCCGAGGTTGCCTTTACCACAATCCCTTGATTCCTGTCAAGAGTCTTTTTGGGGACTTTTTGGGGGACTTTCCTTGGTTATTTTATGAGTCTTGGACCGCGCCCCCCAGCTGCCCGCAGGCGGCCAGAATATCTGCCCCCTTGCTCTGGCGGACCATGGCCGGAAACCGTTTGGCCATCAGCACCTCCCGGAACCTTTGAATCGCCCCATCTTCGGGCCGCTGGTAAAGACTTTCAGGATACTCATTAAAAGGGATTAGGTTTATTTTCGCCTTCATCCCCTGCAATAGCCAGGCAACACGAAGGGCATCTCCTTCGGAGTCATTGACTCCTTTGATCAACACATACTCGAAGGTGATCTTTTCCCGGTTCGCCAGAGGAATCTTCCGGCACGCCGCCAGCAAGTCCGCGAGGGGATACTTACGGTTGATGGGCATAAGCTTACTGCGCTGCTCATCGGTAGCCGCATTCAGGGAAATGGCCAACTTGACGAAGTTTGGCCGGGAAAGTAGTTCTATCATCCGCGGGATGATCCCGGCAGTGGAGACGGTCACTCGGCGGTGGGAAAATTGGAGACCGATGGGAGACCGGATCACTTCCAGCGCTCGAAGGACATTTTGAAAATTTTCCAGGGGTTCCCCCATGCCCATGAGGACTAAGTTTGTTAGTTTGCCTTTCGGAGGAAGAGTCGCCCGCACACCGATGATCTGATCAATGATCTCCGAGGGGTCGAGGTTACGTATGAACCCCCGCTTTGCGGTGAGACAAAATTTACACCCCAGGGCACAGCCCACCTGGGTGGAAAGGCAAAGGGTATAGTGGTCTCTTTCCGGAAGCAAAACACTTTCGATCCCCTCTCCTTCATGCAGGACAAAGCGATATTTCCTCGTCCCATCTCGCGATGTTTGCACCCCTGCTGGCTCAAGAAAGCTGATCCAGGCCTTCTCCTCCAAATTATTTCGAAAAGCCTTGGCGAGGGTGGTCATCTCCTCAAAGCGCCGTGCGCCCCGGGGGTACAGCCATTGGGCCAGTTGCCGGGCCCGAAAGGGTTTTTCCCCCAGGGAGATCACGAATTCTTCTAACTCCGGGAGGGATAAATTCTTTAGATGCACCCGGCCTTGGGGATCTTTCATGGCTTTTTGGCAGCGGCCTCTCCGGCCACCCATCCGGTGCTGAAAGCCGCCTGTAAATTGTACCCGCCCGTCCTCCCATCCACATCGATCACCTCTCCGCAAAAGTGCAGGCCTTTGACCAATTTTGACTCCATAGTGGAGGGGTGAATCTCCTTCACGGAAATACCGCCAGCGGTGACAATCGCCTCTTCCAGAGGCCGGGGGCCCTTAACGGTTAAGCGCCAATCCTTTAGCAGGCGTCCGAGCCGCTTCCGCTGGGCGGATCGAACCTCAGCCCCCTTCAAGTTTGCGGGAAATTCGGCCCTTTGGATGAAAAAAGGAACGAGCCGCTGAGGAAGGAGGTAAGTGAGAATTCGGGAAATTTGTTGCCGCCGGTGAATCTGCAATTCGCGGATCAAACGCGCCTCTACCTGCTCCCAGGATAAGGCCGGTTTGAAGTCTATGGAAAGCTCCACCTTTCTTCTGCCCACCTCGACCGCTGCATCGCCACTCAGCGTCAGAATAATCGGGCCAGATACACCGAAATGGGTGAAGAGCATCTCCCCGAATTCCTCCCCAACCTTCTGCCCCCCGGACAGCAGAGTCGCTTTCACGTTCTTCAGCCCCAACCCCTGGAGGTGCTGCACAAAGGGTTCTTCAATTTCCAGGGGGACCAGGCATGGGCGGAGGGTCTGGATGGTATGGCCGAGCTTTTCGGCCATCTTGTACCCTTCACCGGAAGAACCGGTCTGGGGGTAAGAAGCTCCACCGGTGGCCAGAATCACCCGGGGAGCATCAAAAATACCCGCATCCGTCCGTACCCCTACCGCCCGGCCCCCATGCACCAGGATGTCTCGGCCGGGGGTATGGATCATGACGCGCACCCCATGGGAAGAGATAAAATTGCGGAAGACCCGGACCACATCCTGCGACCGTTGGGAGGCAGGAAAAATGCGTCTTCCCCTCTCCTCGATCGTGGAAAGGCCGCGGGCCTTGAAGAAGGCGATCAAATCAGCGTTGAAGAAGCGGGAGAAAACGTTGAACAGGAATTTTCCGTTGTGGCGGTAACTCTCTATGAAGTCCTGGAGTTCACCGCTATTGGTGAGATTGCAGCGGCCCTTACCCGTCAGGGCCAGCTTGATTCCCACCCGGCTCATTTTTTCCAGGAGGAGGACTCTGGCTCCCAATTCGGCCGCCCGCCCCCCAGCCATCAGACCCGAGGCCCCCCCGCCAATGACGATTACATCCGGTTTCAATTATTACAACCATTCGCCACAGAGCGCACAGAGTACACAGAGAAATAATTACACTATCTAAAATCAAAAAAAGTTCTTATTTCCACTTCTCGTATCCTGCTCTGCGATCTATTCCCTTTTCGAAAATACCTTCGCGCTCTCATCGGTCTCCGCGGTGAGCATTTATTCTATTTTTGCCCCTGTGCCCTCTGTGGCAAGAAAATTTACCCGCAAATTTCCAGAGCGTTAAAGAAATACCCCATCTCAAAAGCCGCTGTTTCCGGTCCATCCGAACCGTGGACAATATTTTGCTCAATGCTTGAGGCATAATCCCGGCGGATCGTCCCGGGGTCTGCATCCTTTGGGTTGGTCGCCCCCATCAACTCCCGGTTCTTGGCGATGGCCTTGGGTCCTTCCAGGATCATCACCACGCAAGGCCCGGAGGACATGAAATCCGTCAGACTGTCATAAAACCCCTTGCCCCGGTGGACGGCATAAAATCCTTCCGCTTCTTTCTTGGACAGGTGGATCATCTTCATGGCTACGATTTTCAGGCCTGCGCCCTCAAACCTTTTAATCACTTCCCCGATCAAACCTTTGGCGACTCCGTCGGGTTTAATTATCGAAAGCGTCCGTTCCATCGCATCCCCCAAAATAGCTTTCAGC
>CAYQWO010000170.1:0-2751 GCA_964421095.1 uncultured Syntrophaceae bacterium | reverse complement strand
ATACCCTTCTTCGTACCCCTGCACATTCGCTTCTTTGAAGCGTGTGGGAGAGTTGGCCTGAATCAGCCACTTGACCTCATCATAGTCGAAAAAGGGCATGATCTTGACCAGAGCTCCGAGCATGACCACGTTGGTCATCTGGATGTTGCCCAGCTTCTTGGCTAGGGCGGAAGCTTCGATGATATACCCGTGGGGACAGTATTTCTTTGCCGCCTGCAAAATCTCTTCAGTGGTCGGATATTCGTCCAGGCCCATGTTGTTCAGGACGGTAGGAATTCTCATGGCATTCAGAAGGTAGGTCCCTTTGGGGTTCAGAAGGCGCATGTGCCGCAGCATTTCTACGAACTCCATCCCGATGAGCAAGTCGGCCTGTCCCCGGGAAATCAGTGGCGAATAAATCGTCCCGTCGGAGATGCGGATATGCGAGACCACCGCGCCGCCCCGCTGGGCCGCCCCGATGGTTTCCGCCCCCAAAACATTCAGGTTCTTATTCATGGCATACTGGGAGATGACCAGGGAAGCAAAGATGTTTCCCTGTCCCCCCACACCCGTAATCACCACATCCATTTTCATGAGATGGCCCCCCTTTGGCAAACATCCACGCAGAGCGCACAACCGACGCAAATCATCGGGTCGATCGCCACCTTCTTCTGCTGCTTGTCGATAGAGATGGCTGGACAGCCAAAGTCATTGATGCAGATCATACACCCATTGCAGCGCTCCGCGTCCAGGTGTACCTCCCTGGGTTCGAAGACTTTTTTCCCCTGCCGGGTGGACAGCAGATAGCAGGGCATCGAAGACACGATCAATGACGGCCCCTCTTCTTTTACAGCTGCTTCTAAAGCTTCCCGGCATTCCGTGATGTCGTATGGATTGACGACCCGGTAGCTGATCCCCATGGATTCGGCCAGCTTCGGCACGTTCACCGGATTGGTTTTCTCCCCGGCCAAGGTCACCCCGGTCCCCGGATGCGGCTGGAATCCGGTCATGGCGGTCACGGTGTTCTCTCCCAGGATGACATTGACGTTGATCTTATTGTTGGCGGCGTTCATCAGTCCCAGGACGCCATTATGGTAGAAAGTGGAATCGCCGATGAAGGCGAAGACCGGCCGGTTCACCCCGGCCAATACCATCCCGCTGCCCATGGGTACAGAGGAGCCCATGCAGTAGATGGTGGACTGCAGCTCCATGGGCCGGAACGAACCGGCGTCGTGACAGCCGATGTCCCCGACGACGATCCCCTTGTATTTACGCACAGTTTGTTTCAGGGCATTGAGAATTCCCCGGTAATTGCAGCCCACGCACTGCGTGCGGGTACGGATGGGAATGTGCACGTCCAAGGCAGGAACCTCCGGCTGCTTGACTTTCACCCAGGGAGCAGCTTTGGAGATGGTCTCCAGGATCACCTGAAGATTCATCTCTCCGTCCGAAGGTACAAACCCGCTCCGCCCCAGCACTTCCACTTCAATGTTCTCTTCATGGAAAATCCTTTTGAACAGTCCCTCCACGAAGGGCTCGGTCTCTTCGAAGATGACGACTTTCTCCAAGCCCTGGACGAACTCTTTTGTTTTCTTCCGCGGCAGTGGCAGGGTCCCCAATTTCAGCAAGGGGAGTTTTTGATCCAGGTACTGCTCGGCCTCTTTGATCAGCGTGTAGCCCATGCCGCAGCCCACCAATCCAATCTTCCCTTCTCCTTTCTCGACCCAGTTGTAGGAACTCTCCTCCATGATTTCCTGGAGGAGGGCCTGCTTTTCATTCAGCCAGCGGTGGCGGATTTGCGGCCGTTTCACCCCCCCGAACTTGGGCATCTCCACCGCGCTCATGATAAAGCGTTCCCGGTCCGGTTCGTAACGGGCGGCCGGCAAGTCCTTGGGCAAATCTTCGAATTCGATAATTCCCCGGGCGTGGCAGACACGGGTGACCGGGCGCAGGCAGAAAACCAATTCCGTCTTTTCCGACAGGTCGAAGGCTTCTTTGACCATGGCTTTTGCCTCCTGGGGAGAGCAGGGGTCAAAGACGGGAAGGTGGGCATACTGGTGCACCAAAATGCGGGTGTCCTCTTCGTTTTGCGACGAGAGTCCCCCCGGGTCATCGGCCGAGATCAGGACCAGACCCCCCCGGATCCCGGTGAAGTTGACGTGCATCAGAAAATCTGTCACGAAATTCGTGCCGTTATGCTTCATCACGGGCATGGCCCGCACATGGCACAGGGAGGCACCCGTGCAGAGTTCGAAGGCCACCTTCTCGTTATTAGCCCACTCCACGTGCACGCCCGGAACTCCCAGGCATTCATCGACAATCTCTGTGGCCGGAGTTCCCGGGTAGCCGGCCACCACTCGCACCCCGGCTTCGAGCGCCCCCCGGGCGATCGCCGTGTCCCCCATCACATAGCGTTTCTCTTTCATCTTCTTACCTCTCTTTATCTTCAAGGGTGTTCAGGGAAAAAGAAAAATATCAGGCTATCGTCTTTTTACATGATGACTCCACTTTATCAGAAGTATGATGATTTTTATCATGGAGAAAATCGCTGCGCAAGGAAAAACGATGCTGATGCTGACCGTGTATCACCTTTGTCCTGGCCCAGATGGGGAGGGAGAATAAATGAAGAGGGTAGATCGAATTTCGATTGAAAGAAAAAGCCAGAGCTCATCACCCTGGTTTTTCAGTTTTTGCTGGAAAGGTTAGGGGTGGAATTTTAGTGCTGACGGGGTTTCAGATTCGAGAGTTTTTAAAAAGTTTTTCAATTTTTCC
>CAYQWO010000169.1:0-7415 GCA_964421095.1 uncultured Syntrophaceae bacterium | reverse complement strand
ATCAATTCCGAGATGCCGACGCCGCCTTATCTTCTCTTACAGAAATGCAAGAACGGTTCCCGCATGGTAGGTTCCTATCCTATGCCCAAGCACTTCGAAGTGACCTAAAATTCACTCCCAGATGAACTGCTTGATCCATCGCTCTCCTCGCCCTTAGCTTTCAAGATGCCCTTGACTCTGCAAATCTATTCCGCGTCGGACCAGGGTAACTACTTGATATTGCAAATGGACGGCCTGTTGAAAAGTATTCTTTTCATTATTTTATTCGACCTTATTTCCCTGGAACATTTCCTGGGTTGCCTCTTCACCGGGTGGCAGCAGAATGAAGTCTTTGTCCCAAGGTCCCCGGAGCATCCTCTTGAAAAATTCCAGGGAGCCTTTGATTTCCTCGTACTTTAGCTTAAAAAATCGGGCATTCTCCAGGGCATGCTTTCGGTGGGCTTCAGAGAAGCCGAGTTCCGTCGCTACCAGGGCAATCCGTGTATAGTTTTTTAGCTCCTCTTTGATCACCCATTCGGCTGTTTCCTGCGGATAGCGCTGGCAGTACTCTTCATAGATGGCCAGAGGAGATTTTCCCTCTTCGATCCAACCCTTGGTCAGGTAGTAGGTTCCCGGTTCTTTCCGGTGCTCCTCCATGTACCTTTGCGGTGATCCTAGGAACATGGTAATGCAGTCATGAACCTGGGGGATGACAACGGGATGGCGGTTCGCCTTAATGCCCAAGACCCCGTTGCTGCACAGCCCGTAGCCCAGGATGATGGTATCTCCTTCCCACCGCTCCGCCTTATTGATTTCATTTTGAATGGCCTGCTTCATCTTTTCCGGAGTCCGATGAAGGGATTGCTCCAAAAAGACGAAGGAGATTCCTTCTGCTTGAAAAAACAGAAGTTCCTCTTTCATAATGCTGCAGGTAACGACGAGGCATTTCATTGGAATTATAGGCTCTAAATTTCTATTTTAATGATTAACTCCCCAAATAGTCAATCAAGCCAAAGGTGTCCAAGAATTCAAGAAATTTATCTTGACTTTCATAACCCGGGAAAGGTTAGTATTTTAGAATGAACTATAAAGCCCTCCTTTTTTTGATCGCCGGACATTTCGTCACGGATATCAATACTGGCGCACTCCCGGCTTTTCTTCCTTTTATCAAAGAATCTCTCCGTCTCTCCTACACTGCGACCGCTTCGATCATCCTGGTTTTTAACGTCACTTCATCCGTCATCCAGCCTGTATTCGGTTATTTTTCCGACCGGTGGTCGGCCCGGTGGCTTCTGCCCCTTGGTTGCTTCATCGCCCCGCTGGGATTGGGCCTTTTAGGGTTTGGTTCTTCTTATGCTTGGATCTTACTGTTCGTGTCTCTCAGTGGCCTCGGGCAGGCCAGTTATCACCCCGAGGGGTTCAAGATCGCGCATATGTTGAGCGGGAAGAAGAAGGCTTCAGGAATTTCACTCTTCATGTTTGGAGGAAACTTAGGATTTGCCATGGGGCCGATCCTGGCGACCTTATTCTTCAGCCATTTTGGCCTAAAAGGCTCCCTTTGGTTCATTCTTCCCGGGATGGCTATGACGGCCGCCTTTTTGGCCACCCCGAGCTGGAAGCAGAAAGAAGACCTCGCTATCCGACGGGCAGAATATTTAGAAAAGCCCAGCCCGTCCCGCAGGAGGCTTTTGCCCATGACATTACTTCTGTTAGTCGTGGTATGCCGGTCGGCAGCGCGGTTGGGCTTATTGACCTTTATACCGTTCTATTTCATCAAGATATTAGATACGGACCCGATGATCGCCGGAAAATACCTGTCCGTGTTCTTGCTGGCTGGGACGGCGGGCACGCTCGCCGGAGGTCCTATCGCGGATCGGTACGGCTACAAGAGGTTCGTTCTCGCCAGTCTGTGCTTGTCTTCCATCTTCTTGTATCTCTTTTTCTTCACGACCGGGAGCTGGTCCTTAGTCTTTTTCGCGGTCGCTGGATTGATCCTCATCTCTTCCCATGCTGTAACCATGGCCATGGGTCAGAGCTTCATGCCGCAAAGTGTGGGTATGGCTTCCGGGCTTATTCTGGGATTGGCCATGGGAATTGGAGGAATTGCCACCACGTTTTTGGGATGGGTGGCCGATCACTGGGGTGTTCCTTTCACGCTGCAAGTCATCTTTATCTTGCCCCTCCTTGCTTTTCTGGCCTTCTTATTTATTCCTTACCCTCCTGAAATTCATATAGTCTCTTCGAAGCCTTCCCTTGAATCTGGGAAACTTTCCTCTGCGCAGACAGTAGATCCTTCTGCCCAAGGGAAGAAGAAATAGAATGGGAGATACCGAAAAGGGAATAATCCAGCATCCACTTTGGGTTTTTGAGGCAATATAGTATATTTGACAGAGAACATGCTTCTTGGGTTTATAGGCTCTTGGGGGCATGAGGTGAAAAATAAGCGATGGAGGATGGGGAAGTGGAGAGGGTAGATGCAACTGCGTGTGCCAGCCACTGTGGCGGCTCTTGTCTCATGAAAGTTCATGTCAAGGATGGGGTAATCATAAGGATTGAGACCGATGACGGGGAAGAGCCTCAGCTTCGGTGTTGCCTCAGAGGCAGGGCATATCGCCAGAGAGTCTATGCGCCCGACCGGATCAAATATCCTTTAAAGCGTGTAGGACCTCGAGGAAAAGGAGAATTTACAAGAGTCTCTTGGGATGAAGCGGTAGGTCTTGTGGCTAGCGAATTGCAGAGGGTAAAAGAGACCTATGGTCCTTCGGCTATACTGGTGAAAACTGGCGGAGGAGATGTCACCTTACTGCACGGAACGGGAAGAATTATAGAAAGGTTATTGAATCTATTTGGAGGCTATACTGGGACTTGGGCTTACCATTCCTGGGAGGCAGCGACCTTTGCTTCGGTGGTAACCTATGGCACGATCGCCGTGGCCAATACTCGGGATGATCTGCTGAATTCTCGCTGGGTCCTGATGTGGGGCTGGAACCCCAGTGACACGATTCAAAGTACGAATACCACCTGGTACCTCGCCCAAGCAAGGGAGAAGGGAGCTAAGATCGTCTCGGTGGATCCCAGGTACACGGACACGACGGCGGCATTTGCCGATGAATGGATACCCATAAAGCCTTCGACAGACGCGGCCATGATGATCGCCATGGCCTACGTGATGATAAAGGAGAACCTTCAAGACCAGGCCTTCCTCAACCGTTACGCAGTAGGGTTTGAACAATATAGGGAATATGTGCTGGGCGGAATAGACGGGATTCCCAAGAAGCCCGAATGGGCTGAGGGGATCACGGGGGTGCCTGCGGCCACAATTTCCCGCCTAGCCCGAGAATACGCTACGATCAAGCCAGCTGCCCTCATCGCAGGCATTGCCCCGGGGCGGACCGCCTTCGGAGAGCAGTACCATCGTGCGGCGCTGGTGCTGGCGGCCATGACCGGAAATGTAGGCATACATGGGGGCGAATGCGGGGGGAGGTGTCTGGGGGATCAGTATCCCTTTAACACCTATCCATTCAAGCTCGGCCCCCTGATGGAGGTAGGCGTCAACAAGGTGGATGCCGAGGCCCCTCTTCAAAAGATAGCTCTTAAACGTTACACCGTAGGGGACCGCATAGTCCCCCGAAGCTCTGCTCGCGTCCATATCAGCAGGCTGGCGGATGCCCTTCTTAAAGGGAGAGCAGGTGGATATCCCTCGGACTATAAGCTTTTCTACGTGATGAACTCAAACCCGGTTGATCAACTTCCCTATGCTAAGAAGTGGGTTGAAGCTTTGAATAAGCTTGAGTTCATGGTGGTGCAAGAGCAGTTCATGACCTCAACTGCTCGCTTTGCGGATATAATCTTTCCAGTCAGCACTTTTTTAGAGAAGAATGACATCATTGCCTCTGGGGCTACGCCATTTTATGGTTATTTAAAGAAGGTTATCGAGCCCATGCCTGAGACGAAGTCGCAACTTGAGATCGCTATGGCGCTGGCGGAACGCCTGGGTATCCGTGACTTTAATGTCAAAACCGACGAGGAATGGGTGAAGGAAATTGTAAGTGGGAGTGTAATTCCAGACTATGAGGAATTTGAGCGAAAAGGGATATACCGGATAAAGCTTTCCGAACCTTATGTAGCCTTCCGGCAGCAGATAGAAGACCCTGAGTCCCACCCTTTCCCAACCGCTTCCGGCAAGATCGAGATCTATTCGCAGGACCTTGCGGACATGAATGATCCTCTGCTGCCACCAATCCCCAAATATATTGAACCGTGGGAGGGGACCGAAGACCCTCTTAGCAAGAAATATCCTTTGCAGCTAATCACCACTCACTTTAAGAGGCGGGCGCATAGCCAGTTTGAAACGCTCCCGTGGTTGAGGGAACTTCAGCCTCAGGCTCTCATGATCAGCTCAGCCGATGCGAAACTTAGAAATATATCAGATGGTGACCTGGTGAGGGTATTCAATGATCGGGGAGAAGTCATCGTTCCCAGCAAAGTTACGGACCGGATAATGCCTGGGGTGGTGGACCTTCCTGAGGGAGCATGGTTCTCTCCCGATGAAAGAGGGGTGGATAGGGGAGGCTGTGCGAATGTATTAACGACTGATAGACAGTCGCCCTGTGGAGCCCATGTGACCAACACGGCGTTGGTTGAAGTGGAGAAAGCATAAAGGAGCTTAAAATGGGGTGGGGATTCTACTTTGATCAGACAAGATGCACTAATTGTTTCGCCTGCGTCGTAGCTTGTAAAGACTGGCATAATGTGCCTGCGGGTCCGGCCAGCTGGATAAGGGTTAAATCGATAGAGGAGGGCTGGTATCCCAATTTGCGTGTATCTTTTCTGGTGCGATGTTGTTATCACTGTGCTGATCCCAGCTGTGTTAGAGTCTGCCCGGTTCGAGCCATTAAAAAGAGGCAGGATAATGGCATTGTGGTAGTGGATCAAGAGGCCTGCCTGGGTAAGGATAAATGCAGACTTTGTTCGGAAGCTTGTCCGTATGATGCGCCTCAATTTGGGGCGGAAGATAATGCCAAGATGCAGAAATGCGACCTTTGCTTGGAACGCCTGCTTGAGGGGTTGAAACCCATTTGTGTTGCCGCCTGCCCTATGAGAGCTCTGGATGCTGGACCAATCGATGAACTTATAAGCAGGTATAGCGGAGTTAAAGAGGCCGAAGGATTTGTCTACTCTTTTGAGCATAAACCCTCCATCATCTTCAAACCTAAAATAAAATCCAGCGCGTCAGGTTAAGGCGTGGGCGGGATCATCTGACCCAATCCGCAGTAACCCTTTAATTTACCGGAATGGGGCAATCTGATCTGCCATGGGACCTACAGGACCAGAAACATACCACTGAGCAATGATTTGACTCGGTTTAAACAACATGCTATGATGCCAGTCCGAATAGGCGTGCGGGAAAATTATTGTAGCAATTTACCCTTTTAAGGAGGAAAGGCTATGCCCGACCGGAAAGAGGATTTTATGGGTCTGACCCGGAGGGAGTTCCTTTACCTGAGCGGGGTAGGGATGGCTGGGGTGACTTTGGCCGGTATTCCTGAATCGGGCTATGGAGCGGAAAAAAAGCCGAAGTATGGAGGCAGACTGCGCGTGGGCGAAAGAGGCGCTTCCGCGGGCCTGGATGCCCATAAGAATCAATTTTTCATGGATCTTTTCAATTACACCCTATTATACAATGCCCTTACCATCATGGGTCCGTTACCGCAGGTGAGAATGTATCCCGATCTGGCCAAGTCATGGGAAATTTCCCCGAATGGAAAAGAGTATACCTTTCCTTTACGGGAGGGGGTCAAATTTCATCACGGGAAGGAATTGGACAGCGGCGATGTGAAATACTCGATCGAGCGGGTGATGAATCCAGCCACCCGATCGCCCCGGGCGTCTGCTTACTACTGGATTGATTCGGTCAATATTATCGACAAGTACCATCTTAAAATCAAGCTGAAAGAACCCTTTGGCCCTTTTCTGACTACTCTGACCGTCCAGAATTGTCCCATTATTCCGGCGGGTTGGGAACCCACGGGGACGAAACCGGCGCCGGGGACAGGGCCTTTTGTTTTCAAGTCAATTGTTCCAAACGAAACCCTAGAGTTGGCCAGATTTGATCAGTATTGGGAGGTTGACGAAAAGACGGGGGATCGCCTTCCTTATCTGGATAGCTTTTATGTGAAAAAAATCGTTGATCCCACGGTCCGCTGGACTGCTCTCAGGGCAGGTGACGTAGATTACATCCCAGACCCACCCAGAAAGGTCTGTGTGGAGGCAATGAAGAACCCAGTACCCGGGATAGTGGTAGTAATGACCCAGCCTGTAGGGAATACGTGGATATGGTTTAATCTGAGCAAACCCCCCTTTGATAACAAGAAAGTGCGCCAAGCGATTGCCTATGCCATTGATAAGGACGAGCTTATCAGGGCTTCCCTTTGGGGTTTAGGAGAAGCGGTCAACAATCAGCCTTTCCTGAACCGATCGCGGATGTATATCCCTGTTAAGGACAGGGAAGTGAACCTGGCCAAAGCCAAACAGCTTCTGGCCGAAGCGGGGTATCCAAATGGATTTTCCACAGAATTTTTTGAACCCGCTGGTTTCGTCTCTGACTTGGATGGTTGTCAATCCGCTATAGGTCAATTGCAGAAAATAGGAATTAACGCCACGATGAAGGTTATCGATAGAGTAGCCTGGGTGAAAGGTATGAGAGATGGCGACTATTTTATCTGTTTAAGGGGAGATACTGAAAGGCTTGACCCGGACGATGCCTTCTATATGTACTTGCATTCGAGGGAGATCGGTACGAATAATTGGTCCCGCTACAGCAGTAAGGAACTTGATGAACTTCTGGAGAAAGGCCGAACGACCTGGAAGTGGGAGGATCGAGTGCCGATCTATAAGAAAATTGTTGAAATTATAAAAGAAGATCTCCCGATTCTGTACCTGGCTAAAACCGTTATCCCCATTGCCCATTGGGATTATGTCAAGGGGCATGAATTTGGGGCCAGTACGTGGTTCGGCTATTATGGCGGCGGCATTAAGAAAGTTTGGCTTGACAAGTAGCCCTCGTATGAAAAACCTTTCAGCTGGATATTGCTGGCTGAAGCATGAATTGGTTTCCTAAAAATATACTTCGATTTAGGCTAAAGGGGAATTTTACACGTCATTTCCTTGGGTCTTCCCTGAAGAAGGAGGAAAGGTAATGAAAGACCAGAAAGAGAATTTTGCAGGTTTGACTCGCAGGCAATTCCTTTACCTGAGCGGGGTAGGGACGGCTGCGGTGACGTTGGCCGGGTTTCCTGAATTGGGCCATGGGGTAGAAAAGAAGCCAAAATACGGAGGCAGATTGCGCGTGGCCGAACGCTTCGGTTCCACGGGGCTGGACGCCCACAAGAACCAATGGTTCATTGATTTCCAGAATTATGTTCTGATGTACAATG
>CAYQWO010000168.1:0-7420 GCA_964421095.1 uncultured Syntrophaceae bacterium | reverse complement strand
TGGAATGCCCTTCTCAAACAAGATAAGGATCTTTCGGTCCAGCGGGCCAAGGGCCAAAAGCTTGTTCTCCGTTACAATGAAGGCGAATTGCTGAAAAAGGCCAGCGAATCCATGCTCAGCCCTAAATGGAGAGTTCTGAACGTGGCTAAGGTGACTTTGCCCGACGGGGAGGAAATCTACGTGGGCGAGATTCGGGCGGACAGGCAGAAGTCCTATCTGTTTTCCAAGCTCATCAGCCGGGCACCCACTTGCGATATCTGCCATGCCACCCATTTTTTCTTCACTTTTAACGAAAAGGGGATGATCGTCAATTTTTTGCCGCTGGAAGTGACCAAGCTGAATAATCTTCCCTGGGATGTGAAAGAAGTGGAGAGGATGAAACAGCGCATAGTGGGCCGTTCGATTCTCCAACCCGTCGACTTTGACCCCCAGGTGGACGCGATTTCCTCGGCCACTATGACGGCGGCTTTGATCGTCGATAGTATAAACAAGGCCGCGGCCTTCTACGAGGGGCTGAAGAGTAAGGGATATATCAAAGGACAGTGACGAGTGACGAGTCTTGAGTGAGGAGTGAAGAAACGAAAAGGTTTTGAGTTTCGAGTAAGAAAAGATCTTAGATCCTAATTTTGCAGAGTAAAGGGAAATAGGTTATACTATCAACTGAATCTGCGAATTGATTGCAGGTTAATGGTTTCCGGCAAGCCTTTGGCTTCGGGCGGAAGTGGATAGGGCACTGGTGGCTCTCCTGGACTTCAAATCCAGTGCGGGGCGCTGAGCGGCGTCCCGGGTGGGTTCGATTCCCATGCACTTCCGCCATTCTTACTCTTCTGGCACTATTGAAGCAAAAATGCTTTTTCCGGATTTCCAGCCTGCATTGTCCCGAAATAGCCCGGTCTGGACAATCCCCCGACCCATCCCCTGATGCCGGGCCTACGGAGCCTGCAGTCCGGCTTGTGCCGGCACAATTGATATCTGGGCGATTCCACATTAGATGGCAAGTTATCTGGGAATAAGTGTTCCTTTTTCCACTCCAGATCACTCCAAGATTTCCCTTGGAAGATTAATAGTCTCAACCTGAGGAAAGGGAATTGTTTATCTCAGTCCCAGAGGGGCAGCCTCTAAATCGTAAGTTCTCTCCTTTAGGCCGTGGGCCGTGTATCTTGAGGCTTTTCGTTACAGGGAACTCCCGATTCTCGGGATCGCGAATTCCCGGAATCCCAGAACTTCAGTCTTGGTAAGCGCGCCATTGGCCACGTCGCGCAACTTCGAGAAAATCATCTCCCCCGCCTCTGAAATCTTCATGTGCCCCAGGATCACCGGGCTCGTATCGATGTCGATATCTTCCGGGTTTTTGATGTAGGTCTTAGCGTTGCCCGTAATCTTGATCACCGGGACCAGGGGAAGCCCGATGGGATTTCCCAAATCCGTCGTGAAGGCAACGATCTGGCATCCCCCGGCGGCTTGTTTCGATATCTGCCCCACATCCGCCCCTCTGGTTTCCATCAGCCACAGGCCATTGCCCTGCGGAGGCTCCCCTGGCTTCAGAAATCCTACAATCGGTGCCTTCCCTGCCTTGGTCAAGGCCCCCATGGCTTTTTCCGCCATCGTGGTGATCCCCGCTCTCTTATTTCCAGGTGTAGGGTTGGCCTCTTTGAAGCTATGGCCCAAACGCCTGGCATCCTCATCGATTCTTTTGAAGCAGCGGATGATATCCAAAGCAATACCTTTGGAGACGGCCTTTCTGGCCAATATATGCTCACAGCCATAGAGGCTTTCGGTCCCGATGATCACGGTTCCCTTCATGTGGATCAAGCGATCCGAGGCCATCCCCAAGGCCGGATTGGCCGCGATTCCCGATGAAGGGCCCGATGCGCCACATTTCACCCCCAAGACCAGGTTGGCCATGTCCACTTCTTTTCGCTTCTCCTGGGATAGGGCCATGAGCATTTTCTGCGCCAGGTTGATGCCCTTCTGGATGGTGCGGGTGGTCCCCCCAGCCGCTTGGATTTTCAGGACTTCCACGGGTTTTCCCTTGATTTTATGAGCCACCGCCTCGGGAAAAACTGCTTCGCAGCCCAACCCCACAATGATGGCCGCTCCTGCATTGGGATTGTTCCCCATGCCGATGAGCATCCGCTTCGTTTGTTCCAGATCGGCCCCCACCTGGCCACAGCCGTTTTGGTGCACAACCGCCGTAGCGCCAACGGTGTCCGCAATCCTCTGGGCCACGGTGGCCGAACAATGAACGGTGGATATAACGGCCAGATGGTTCCGAACCCCGACCTTTCCGTCTGGCCTTTCAAAGCCCCAAAAATAGGAACCTTTCATGAAATTTCCCCCCGAGTAGAATCCAGGGAAATTCCCGCTTCTTCAAGAGCCATGGCCCGCAATTCGTCCACTATATCTTCCAAATTCTGCACGTGAACGCGATCCCCCACGTGAATATCCTTCTTGGCTCTTCCAATTTTCTCCCCGTATTTAATAGCCATGCGGCCTCGAGGAATCTCCCGAATCGCCATTTTATGGCCGAAGGGGATGTTGGACCGCAATTTGATCTTCTGGGAACCGACAGTGATCTCTTCTCCTTTTTTCAATGATTCTTCCAGGATCACCGCCACATTATCCTTTGGATCATGAATCAGAACCCGGCGTTTTTTGCCCATCGGATTTCGACCCCTTATTTTCATGCGTGATTTGGCACAAACTTCACAGTCAACTGATGGTGATCTCCCTTTTGAAGTATAAAGTTTCCCAGAAATTCTCCATCATTCTTTTGGGGATAATCCAGCCTCTGATGAAAGCCCCGGGTTTCCTTTCTTTGCCGGGCGGCGGTGAGGACCATTTTGGCCACCGCCCAGCCGTTCGCTGTGCTCATGTAGGTCAAGAAACGAGAGAGGGCGCGGGTGTTAATATGTTTCAATTCATCTTTTTCAATTTTTTCCAATTCTTGGATCCCTCTATCTATTCCCGCTTGGCTTCTTCCCAATCCTCCCCCATCGGCCAGAAGGCGCTGGATTTTGGGGAACACCGCGGAGGGATCTCGATCTCCGTCGGGGACGAAAAAATCCTCGGTTGCCTTTTGAGCCCGCGCGCTCCCGGCGTAAGAAGAGGCGGCCCGACCGGCAATCTTTCCAAATACCAAAATTTCCGTCGCTCCTGTCCCGGCAATGCGGTTGGCCCCCCAAATTCCTCCGGCTACTTCTCCAGCCGCATAAAGGCCGGGCACGTTGGTCGAGCCATCTTCCTGGATCCGAATTCCTCCCATAAAAGAATGAGCCACAGGCCCCACTTCGACCGGTCCTTGGGTGATATCGATCCCCAACCCGGCCAGGCGCGAAGTGAGCTCAGAATACCCCTCCAAAATTCCATGGGGAATCGGCCGGCAATCAAAGTAAACGCCCCCGTGGGTCGAACCATTCCCTTGGGCAACTTCTTCTTCAATGGCCAAGGCCAAGACATGCTTTTGATTCTTTTCCCTGCGGATGGGATCGCGTTCCAGCATGAAACGCTTTTGGTATCGATTCAGCAAAACCGCCCCGTCGCCCAAAAGGACCGTAGGCATGAGGAGACCCCGGGCGGAGGGCGGATGAAGAATTACGGTGGGTTCATACTGGATGAATTCCATGTCGATGAGCTCGGCCCCGATCTCATAGGCGAGGGCCAGCCCGTCGCCGGAAACATCCCTAGGGTAGGTGCTGAAGGGGTAAAGTCTTCCGATCCCGCCGGTAGCGATGAGGACCGCCTGGCTCTGAAAATGGATGACCCGGCCGGTTTCCACATGGATGCCCAAAACACCGCAAACGGAACCTGAAGGGTTTTTCAATATTTTGCAAGCCCGAAGGTTGGGATATGTCGGGATCTTTTGGGTAATAAGGAGATTCTTCAGAGCCCGACTCACAGCCGTTCCGATACTCTCCTCTGATAAGAAAACCGAACGGGGGTGGGAAGACCCCGAGGCAAGTCTTTTGATATATTTTCCCTCTTTGCAGGCAAGGTTTATATTCAGTCTTTCTAAGTCGCCGAGGATCTCGGCGGCTCCTTCGACCAGTCTGCGGACCAGTCCTTTCTGGCTAAGATATTCACCTCCTCTGAGAATATCCTCATAGAATGAGGCTTGATCTTCCGGGTCGGTTACGTTGAGGGCGGATACTTCCGGGGTCGCCCCTTCTCCGCAGTGGAGGATGGCGACCCTTACGCCCAAGGAACGGGCTTCCAGAGCGCCGATTAAGGCGGCCCCTCCTGCTCCAATAACGGTGAGATCTGCTTCGACAGTCGAATCGGCTCTGATTTCCCTGCCCATGAGGGTTTCCCCTTCAACCGGCCCTTGCTCGGATGATTCTCCCGTGCAGGATTCTCCCCGCGAATGGGCGGGAACTACTGGCTGGCCAAATATCTTTCCGCCATGTGAGCGGCCCTGGCGCCTTCACCCACTTCAATGGCGACCGAGGGAATGGATCCGGCTCGAACTTGGCCGGCGGCAAATATATTTGGAGCTTTTACCAGCAACTCATCATTCGTGATGAGGTATTTCGACTCGGCCAGCGGGAGTTTTCCCCGCAGGAATTGCGTGTTGGGGATCCGTCCGAGGGAAACGAATATGCCGTCCCTTATGATTTCCGTAACCTCCCCCGTCCTTCGATGTTTCAGCCGAAGTTTGATCCCCTTCTCTCCAGAGGCCAAAGATTCGATCTTGTTTTCGAACCGGTATTCGATCGTATCTCGAGCCTGGATTTCCTCCTTAAGCTGGCGAGTTGCCTGGAGTTCGTTTCCCTCTCCGATCAGGACGACCCGCTTCGCAATTTTAGACAGGTACAAGGCATCCTGTGCGGCCATATCCCCGGTTCCCACCACGGCCACGTCCATTCCCTTATAAAGCGGAGCATCGCAAATCACGCAATAAGATACTCCCGAGCCCATAAGGGCCTCTTCCCCTGGAACCTCTAATTTTTGCGGCGATGTTCCCGTGCAGATGATCAGGGACCGTCCCCGGTGAACTTCCCCCAAGGCCTCGACCCGACACTCAAGGTCCGCAATATGAATCGCGGTGACTTCCCCAAAACTCGACTTCATGCCCGCCTGGGAGGCCTGCTCGTACATTTTCATCCCCAGCTCGGCCCCGCTAATCGGCTCTGGAAAGCCCAGGTAATCAGTGATGGCTTGCAAATTGATAAGGTGCCCCCCGATTTGACCCCGCTCAATCAGAAGAACGTTTCGGCCGAGCCGGGCGGCCTGGAAACCGGCACTCAGGCCCGCGGGACCGGCTCCAAGAATGATGGTATCAAATAAGACCGACATGGCTACCCCGTTTGGCGAATCGATCAATGCCCTTTTGAAGATCACTTTCCAGGCAGGCCATCGATCCTATGATATTTTTTCCCCCAAGAGAATGGCTTCCACCTGGGCGACAAGGGATTGAGCAATGGCATTCACCTCTTGGTCCCCCTTTAAATCCTCGATGATACCCAGTTCGTGGCCCACCACGGCGATGGGATAATCGGGAACATTCTGCGCCCGGGCCATACCCCGGCCGGTTGTTTTGACAAGTTTTTCGATCCCGATCACGGCCGCCGGCATGCCGCGCCGCTCCAAGGTGATGGCGTCGACCACACTGGCCGACATGCAGGATCCTCAGTCACCGATGCCAACGATGGCCGCATCGGCTTGGTCGTTGAATATCTTGTCGAAATACTCCTTCGGGGCCATATTCCCGACATAAGGCTTCTTAAGAAAATCAACCACCTCAAAACTGTATTTCTCTTTGAGGAGAACAAGCATCCGGCGGAGAATTTTATCTCCATGGGTGCGGCCGTTCCACAGCACCGCCAGTTTCTTCCCATTCAGGGTTCCCAGCCGATCCTTGAGGATGAGCTTTCCCGTTGCGGGACCGGCTGTAGGGTCCAAAATTTTTATCATATGCTCTCCCTTTCTCTTTATTCTTCAGAATCTTTCCTATGGGGGAGACGAATGGCCTTGGTGACCGGATTCGTGGAATACTGATAGGGGGTGAGCCAGCATATGCGGGTCCCGCCATCCCCCCCGGCCGCAATGAAATAAATCCCCTTTTGCCGTTCTACGGCTGCGGTGTCAAAAACATACGGATCTTTTTCCCCTTCCTTCCATACGTACAGGAACTTCTCGTCATCGCCCGGTTTGATTTCCTGCCGCATGCCCCCGTAGCCATCAAATTGGGAGGTCATGGTGCCCCATCGCCCCCGTTCCTTGAGGGAGGCGAAGGACCGCTTGGTATTCTCGTACATCCAGTTCTTCATCCGCTCTTTGCTCCAACCCGCTTTGACGAATATTTCCGCCCACGGACGCCCCACGAGGACGGGATAGACCCCCCGGACAAAATCCCCATTAGCGATCGACCCGGAAAGGGTGGTCAAAATGCGTTCTGGCTCCATTTGTACACAGGTCGGAGTCTCGATCCAGGGATAAACTGATATGAGGGTTACCGTGCTGGTGTCCCGATCGAATCCCATCTCCACATGATGGGGCAACCATCCGAAGTCTTCCGGGTTCTCCCCAATACACATGCTGTTGAACCTTCCGGGGTGGCCGTACGTACCCCTTTGAACGCCTCCCACGAAGCCCATGGCGCAGTTGGAAACCAGAAGGCTCAGCGTTCGGCCCATGGTGGCATTGGCCCGGAATCCCGGTCCCAGCGCCCAGATCCCGTAATTGATCCCCAGCTCCTTCACTAGGGGGCCGCTTACGATCATCATCGGCCAAGGGCTTCCGAAGCTGGCCAGATGATTAAACTTGAAGGCCGGGTCCGTCAAGGCCTCAACGGCAGCAACAAGCACGGGCATATATTCCTTTTTACATCCAGCCATCACTGCATTGATTGCCAGCTTCTCAGCTGTTATGACACGATCTCGTTCGGGAATCTCGCCAATGACCTCGTTGGGCTCCAACCGGGCATAATCCAGAAATTCCCAGACTCGGTTCTCGGTGGGCGGAACAACCGGCAGTCCATCGGTCCAGCCCTTCTCGTAGAAAAACTCGATAGCTTCCAAAGCGCCTTCAGCCTCGTACAAATTCGAGCTCAAGATTCTTCCCATTGGATTGATTCACCCGATCCTTCCCTCCCCGCGGAAAATTCCCGGGGATTCTCTTCCTGGGGACTCTATACTCTTTTTTTCATAATACCGCAAGCGTTTTTGAGAAGCGAGCGCGGCTTTTCCTTGCCCCCTGCGCCTTGGGCCTTCTTTATCCCTAAAATGAGCAGTTTTCTTAAACCACAGAGAACACTGAGATTCATCTCATCGTCATAAGACAACTTAGGTTTAATCTTTTCCCCCTCTTACCACTAATGTTCAAAATCTTGAAATTTTGTAAAGAAATCCCCTTTCCCTCCCCTCGGAGACTGTGTCGCAATTAGCGGAGGGGGTTCCAGCCGAGGCTCAGGGGTTCGCTT
>CAYQWO010000167.1:0-7462 GCA_964421095.1 uncultured Syntrophaceae bacterium | reverse complement strand
CCAGAAGGTTAGAGATTAGGATATTGGGTTTACTGGGCCATGTAGGAGAAGAACTGTTAAAAAATACTCTTATCCTCATGGGCAGTCAAGGGAAAAATTGCTTTCCCCATTTTCACCTCTTTCTCCTGCCAAAATCGATGATTTCCATTTAAAATCTGCAATACTTGCCAAAATTTGTCCCCCGAAGATTACAGGAAGTACTCCTCTACTAGCACCCCTTAATGTCTGCCCGAAAGACCGCCGGTCGGTCCAAGAATTGATGGAACAAATCAAGAGAATTGAAGATTTCTAACGATAATTGGTGAGATCATACCTCCGACCTACCGATATCCCAAGGAGTTCCATTGGGATCAACATATTTACTTCTGACAGAAAGCTGGAATGAAAAAGGCAGAGCCATGATGGCCCTGCCTTATAGGAATAGCCCTACTGAAACATTGCCAATCTAAACCGATACCAATTGAACACGACTGTCTGGCTGGTGATCGATATAAAATTCTCCCCATCCCCCTTCGCGTTTCACCCTGACTTTCCCTTGCGCTTGCCACCCGCGAACTCGAAGAATTTCTTGACCGCCAGTTCCATCATGATCTCACGGGGAATGCAGTGCTGGGGGGCGAAGGTGCGGATGTAATCGATCTCCTCCTCGGTCGGGGTTGGAAATGGTTTCAGCGGGTCGACCACTCGCAGGTCCCAGGGTACTTTGGATTTTACTTTCTGGAGATCCACTCCCGGAAGGAGGGATTCAAGGTACACCTCCTTGGTCTTCCGGTCGAAGCGGAAAACGGCCTCGGTGGAGATCATCATGCTGGGGCCGGATTCTGGACGGAAGAGCCCGCAGCGGTCCCGTTCCTCCCCGCCTCCCATGTATCCGGGGGAGGTGATGTAGTCGAGTTTTTCCACGAACTCCCCGCCCTTTAAGGTAAGGATAGTCTCCTTAGCATAAGAAATAAAATCGGGGGCTCCCCCTGCGCCGGTGAGCCGCATGCCCGTTCTGGGGGTGCCTCCAATGAATGAGGTGTTGATGTTTCCGTACAGGTCCACCTGGCCTACGCCCAGAATGGCTTTGTCCACAAATCCCCGGTAATTGATCGTGGTAAAGGTATTGAAGAGATCCAGGGCATAGGAGAATCCCCGCAGGCACATGACGTCGGCGATGTGGTTTGGCGGCACCAGGGGTTTGAAGTCGATGATCCCCGCCTCGGTCATCAGTACGCAGTTGGGGGCATGGGTAGCCTTGGCCAGGCCGCCGGCCGTTGTGGGCAGGCCGACCCCCAGCAGGATCCGCTCGTAGTCCTTGATCTCGCGGGCCACGGTGATGATCATCAATTCTTGTCTGGTGGCTTTAGGAGACATCGGTCAGCAACCCCCTCTCTTCCATAAATTTCTCATATTCCGCACGGGTCATATCAAAAAGCCGCATCTTCCCTTCATCATTCCACATGGAAGTGAAGGCCGAGCCATAGTTCACGGGCGCGGAGTAATAGGGCTTGGCCTGGATCCGGTCGAGGGGGTCCTTTCCGAAACGGGAGATGTAGTGCTCCAGGTAGGCTGCCCGGGTGGGCAGGTCGTAAATCCACTCTTTCATCCAAGTCCGAAAGCCTTCCTCGCTCCGGTTGGCCAGGTCCATCATGGCCCAGAAGAGGACGTCCAGGTTGTAGTACCCCGAAAGCTCGGCCGGGTGGGCCCCTTTCGGCTCCTCGATCACCGCGTCCACCCGGAAGCTAGGAACGATGGTAAATTGCGGGGAGGCTTTGATGATCTCGTGGTCTACGATCTCTTCGCAGCTCACGATCACCCTTTTGCTGGCCAGGCACGCCCAGGCCACCGAGCCCAAGGCGCCCCAGTACTGGGCGTTCCCGAATTTGTCCGCCCGCTGGACATGGACGATGCAAACATCCGGGTTAGCTGCGGGGACCACGGGAACGTCGCGCCCGGTGAAGGGGCACTTCACTACCCCGAATTTCCCATCGCCCATGAAGTCGCGCACTTTGAACACGTCCGAGGCCATGATTCCGGGAAGCACGGGGAGGAAGGAGTATCCCTGCGCGCCCGCAGTCAGCCGGGCGTTGTAGGTAAAGTTGGAGTAGTCTTCGACCTCGATCTTTCCCGACCGCTGGTAGCGCTCCAGCATGCTGCCGCCGGACCGGCCCCCCGAACGGAGACAGTAGGTGGATACGACCCGGCTCACGCAGTCGCCGGCGATCAGCATCTCCACATCAAAAACTCCCGACTGGCTGTAAATGGTCAGCCCCTTCTTCCGCTGGCGGACGATCTCCGCCACCTGGTTGTAGCACGTACCCACGGTGTAGTTGCCGATGACCAGGTGGTCGCCGTCGTTCACGAACCGGCGGATCGCCTCCTGGGTAGTCATGACCTTGTTTTGGCCTCCTTCAGGCATGGTTGAATCCTCCATTCACTATGAAATGAGCCTTCACATTAGATCCTTCTGGAAAATCCATTTCATAAATCCTCCAGAAGTTCAAGGTCAAATTGTTAGGGCGTTCTTTTACGGGCAGGACAATGACGATGCTAACCTACCAAAAATCCAAATTCGGGTCAATATGAAAATAGCGGGGATCGTGCCATTTTATCTAGCCAAAATTCCCCTGGTGAAAAGGATATCCATCCCTCCTTTTCCGGCAGAAATCTACACCGTCCGTCAAAATCTGCCACTTGAAGAGCTCAGGAAGAAGTCCTTGTTTTCCTTGGAAATTTCGCCCTCCCGCCGAATTTAACGTTTCAGCTGCTATTGTTGAGTCAAGGGATGCTTCGGGCATTGAAGATTATTGGTCATGCATCCTGATTTAATACTGGTACTATGGGTACTGCAGTAATGTCTCCGGGGAAAGCGAAAAGAAACCGAAGACGAGCGGGTTCCCTGCATCCGCGAAGCCGATAAAAGTTCGAAGGAATACCGAAAAAACTGGGCCCGGCTGATTCAGAAGATCGGAGCCTGTCCCCGACTTGATCGGGGAAGGTCGATCCCCTGACTTGTCCGAAGTGTCGGGGAATCATAAGGCCCTAAAACAAACCCGAGATCTTGTGCTAAAATTCCCTTGACACGCAATTCCCTTTTTTGTATATTCAAGCCACCCCAAAGCGAGTTCTTATCAATTCAATCAATCAATTCAATTAGGCGAATGCTCCAACTTAGTCTAATATTGTCGTACTTGAAGTAAGAGGCTCGCGGTTTCCCAACAAATCTCTGGATCTCTGGCATGGCATATGAACTGAAGCATCGTACAAACAGGACATTAGCGAAGGGCCTTTTTTACCCGCTGGGGGCAAACCTTTCTGAAGAGGGAACGAATTTTGCCCTTTACAGCCAGAATGCAACTGGTGTGTTTCTGCTTCTTTTCGACAGGGCAGATGAGGAACCGACGGATATAATCCAACTCGAAAACCGGACACGATTTATCTGGCATTGTTTTGTGCGCGGGATAAAGGCTGGGCAACTTTATGCGTTCAAGGTGAGAGGACCCTTTGATCCTTCACGCGGTTTGCGCTTCAACGAAAACAAGTTGCTTCTCGACCCCTATGCGAAAGCAGTTACAGGAAAGTGCGTTAACAAGGATAATCTCCTGCTTGCTTACGATGCTACTTCTGCAGCGCAAGATTTGTCGTTCGACGCCAGAGATAGCACCGCGGCCTTTCCGAAATGCATCGTGATTGACGATCGATTTGATTGGCAGGAGGATGCGCCGCCCAACATCCCGTTGGAAGCAGGAATCATCTATGAAGTTCACCTGAAGGGCTTTACGGCCCACCCGTCATCCGGAGTCAAGAATCCAGGAACGTATTTGGGATTTATTGAGAAGATTCCTTACCTTCGGGATCTCGGCATTACTGTCGTGGAATTCCTCCCCTTGCATGAGTATTATGTCGATGATTTTTTGCTGAAGCGAGGTCTGACCAATTATTGGGGCTACAACACTATTGGCTTTTTCGCACCTGAATCATCCTACAGTACCAAGAGCTATCCGGGCTGCCAGGTCTCGGAATTCAAGACGCTGGTGCGGGAATTGCATAAAGCCGGCATCGAAGTCATCCTCGATGTTGTTTACAACCATAACGCAGAGGGGAATGAGCTTGGCCCGACGATGTGTTTCAAGGGGATCGACAATCCCACTTATTATGCTCTTGTCGGGACACCGAATCATCCATTCCGCTATTACATGAATCTCACGGGATGTGGCAATACGATGAATCTTGCCCACTCTCATGTGAACCGCTTCATCATGGATTCACTGCGCTATTGGGTGGAAGTGATGCACGTGGATGGCTTCCGGTTCGACCTGGCATCAGTGCTTGGGCGCGAGCACGGCTTCTTTGAGAAAAGCGCGGCCTTCTTTGACGCGGTATCACAAGACCCGGCGCTGCACAGAATAAAGCTGATCGCCGAGCCTTGGGACCTGGGAACCTATGAGGTGGGGAACTTTCCCATCGACTGGTGTGAATGGAACGGACGCTTTCGGGACACTGTGCGGCGATTCGTCAAGGGAGATTCGGGTCAGGTTGCGGATCTCGGTTGGAGACTGACCGGCTCCTTTGACCTGTATGGCGATGATGGCAGATCCGCTTACAACAGCATCAACTTTATCACCTGTCATGATGGATTTACGCTCCGGGATTTGGTTTCCTATAACACCAAACACAATGAGGCCAACGGCGAAAATAACAATGATGGAACCAATGACAATAACTCGTGGAATTGCGGAGCCGAAGGCGAAACCGATGACGCCCAAATCAACCAGCTCCGGAAACAGCTAATTAAAAACTGCGCTTGCTGCCTCCTTTTTGCCGCAGGCACGCCGATGATTTTGGGCGGCGATGAGATCATGCGCTCGCAAAGGGGTAATAATAACGCCTACTGCCAGGACAATGAGATCAGCTGGTTCAATTGGGAAAATGCCGCGATGAATGCGGACATTCACGAATTCTTCAAGAAGGCCATTGCGCTGACGCGCACGTACACCATTTTGCAGCGGCGCAAGTTCTTATTAGGAGTTGATCGCAGCGCCGATCACATTCCCGATATTGATTGGGTGGGTAAAAATCTGGACGCCCCGGCTTGGAACGATCCCGAGCTGCGCACGCTGTGCTATCGTCTCGATGGGGCAGAAGAAGAGTCCTCGCTCGGCGATTATTGGCTCTTCCTTGTGCTTAATGCTGATTACAGAGAACAGCGCATCCTGTTGCCGGCTCCTAAGGAAGGAATGGGGTGGTATCGTGTGATCGATACAAGCTTGCCGCAGGGAGAAGATATTTTTGAGGCCGGCAGGGAGAAGCAGCTCGATCCCGCCGATTTCTACCTTGCCAGGCCGCGCAGCACAGTTCTGCTCCTTGCGCGGTGAATCATCAGGGCTGCGTTTTCCTTAAAGTGCCTTCGCCCGATGTTGTCTTGCCTTTAGACCAAGCTGAAACACTCAGGCAAAGCCGAAGGTTTGTTTGGCAAATCGCTCGAAGGGATCCGTTGCTTCACACTGTTCGACATCTCCATTTCAGATGATCGCTGGCGCCAGCATGCACGAGGCTTGATTGTCTCCATATTGCTTTTTGGGTCGTTTCGCTGCCCGAATCTCGACGAGAAATTGAATTTCTTTTCCTGAAATGGGATTTCTCTATCTCCAGGGCTATGCGTCACCTCTGAAGAGTGAATTTAAGTGCCAATTTCTAAGGGAATGATAGCAAAATGGGGAAAGATGGCAAGAGGGGGATTGCCCCGCGTCTAGACCCCTTCAATGGGGCTTCTTTTGGGGGAATGAGGACTTCGTCCACTTATCTTCATTCCATGATAATCTTGGAAGCCAACGATTACTGATTGGAGTCTGCATAAAAAAAGGCAGAGCTAGCCCAGTCTTTGGCAAAGAGTTATGCTCATTTTCGGATCTTACCAAATCGGCGAGTGGCCCACACCGCACCTAGCCCACCCAAGCCCAGCATGCTGAAAGCCCATCCCCAGGTGCTGTATAGCCCTTGCCCATCGATCCTGGGGTTAGTCCAGTCCAAGACTACACCGAAGGCCAGTGGCGACAGGGCTGCGGCACTGAACCCAACTAAGGATCTGAGGCCGAGAGCGCTCCCCAGATAAGCGGTGTCTACCACCTCGGTTAGAGCCGCTGATAAGATGGGAGAGTCTCCCAAACCCGAGAAGGCATAGATTACTCCGATCGCAATGACGAGCACCAGAGGCCACCCAATGGACCACCCGAATAGAAAGGAGCAGACCATACTGGTACCTGCCAGGGCCAGGATGACTCGCCCTCGCCCCAACCGGTCCGACAGTGTTCCCATAGATAAGGAGGCTAGAAGACCTACCGCGTGAAAGAATGCCGCTATTTGCGCACCTGATCCGGCGGCCTTCAACCCCTCTGCTCCCGCTACGCCGAGGCATGCCGCCAGAAACGCCGGAGTCCAAGACCACATGCCGCTGAGCTCCCAGCTGTGGCAGGTGTATCCCCAGATCAACAGCATGGCAGGCCGGTTTCTCAGGACCTCCTGGGTGAACCGCTTTCCTTTCTGACGCATGGGCTTTGGAACCAGGGTGGTCCGAAGGGTCATCCAGGCCAAAAGCCAGCCCAAAAGGGGACCGAGGGAGGTCAGTAAGAATGAGAGTCTGTACCCTCCTAATGGGAGGGCCACTCCGCTGATGGCTAATGAACATGCGTACCCGCAGGAGGTGCTAGCGATAAAATATCCAACGGCCATCCCGCGGCTCTGGACGGAGTACTGATCGGCGATGATCATAACCGCGGTGGTATACGTTCCCCCTAGGCTGATTCCTACAACGGTATGAAGGACCAGCGCAGAGATAAAATCTCGAGCGAGGAAGGCGAACCCAAGGGAGGAAATCCCTGCTGCGAACATCGACCAGAGGTATATCTTCTTAGGGCTAACTCGATCCGCGATGCTGGAGAAAAATATGAGCGATATCGCGTAGCCGATCTGGAACCCGGTGACAATGGCACCGGCCTGAGCTGCCGACATCGCCCATTCCCGCCGGAGCACAGAGAGGGCCCCTGCATAGGTCATGAATATCAGGCCGTTGAAGACCCTCGACGCGCAGATCCCCGCGAGCCACCAGTCGAATCTAGTCCGTTTCCCCGAATCAGGAACCACAGCCTTTCCCTGGAATCCAGAAATGCGAAGGCATAACGAAATCCTGTCTTCGCATCCCTCCTATACTTCTGCCAAAGTTCCGGTATGGAGGAAATACATAAGTTTATCTGTTTATTACCAATAGAAATCTTGTATTTTCCAGGAGGCTTGAAAATCAATAGTTCGGGAAGAACCCCTCGTCTCTTACCGGGAAATTTCGCCTTCGTGCCGAATTTAACGGATTCACCTACAATTCAATAAAAATAGCCCATGGTCCGATCTGAGGATTATGGAGTGAAACATACCCCCTGACCTATTGTCACTTTATCAACTCACCTTTGGTTTAACCTGGCTGACTCCC
>CAYQWO010000166.1:0-7531 GCA_964421095.1 uncultured Syntrophaceae bacterium | reverse complement strand
GATGAAATTCCCTCCCCCCCGACGGGGGAGGGACAGGGTCGGGGTGAGAATGGGATTTTATCGTTCCCGGGGTAGTAGATTGGCGGCTGGCTATTTTTCGATGCGGGCGTATTGAACGGGGAAACCGCCCCCTTCCAGCGCCTTCTTGATCGGCTCGAAATAGAAGGTCTTCAGTTTAAAAACGACCACCCTCTTGCCCGGTTCATCCGCAACATCCGTAACCACGCTGATAATGTTCACATTATGTTCCTTGATAATGCGGGTGACATCAGCCAGGGCTCCGGGTTTGTCTTCCATAACAACCTCGAGGCGGCTCCCCTTTTCTTTCATCCCCATGACTTCGATGAGGATCTCCATGACATCATTTTCCGTGAGCATCCCCACCAGGTTTCCATCTTCCACTACAGGAAGGCAGCCGATTTTGTTGTCATGAAGGAGCGTGGCGGCTTCCTCGACGGAGATATCTGGAGAAATCGTAATCACGTTCCGGGTCATAATTTCGCCGACTGTGAGCTTGTCCAGAAGGTAGTGGAGCTCGCGGATTTCCAAGGAAGTTGCCGGTGACGCTTCCGCTTTGCGGATATCCATATTGGTCACCAACCCGATTAATTTCTTTCCATCAACGACGGGGAGATGGCGGATATTTTTTTCTTTAAGGATTTTTCTGGCCGTGGTCATCCGCTCATCTTTGGTGATGGTGATCAGGTCCTTTTTCATCTTCTTTCTAACCAGCATATCATTACCCTCCTATTCCGATAATATTCAGGCGATCCAGTCATCAATTTAGTTCAGTTTATTGAATCCCCACTTCGGAGTCAACAGATATTTCCAACAAGGTTGAATTTTTATCCTGGGTGGGGTAAATTGGAGAAAATTTGGCGGATGAAACAACAGATGAATCACGTAACGCCCATGATCAAGCAGTACCTCGCGGTGAAAGAAAAATACCCCGATGCGATCCTCTTCTACCGCATGGGGGATTTTTATGAAATGTTCTTCGAAGATGCTAAATTAGCTTCAGAAATATTAGATATTACTTTAACTTCCAGGGATAAAAACAAAGAAGATTCTGTTCCCCTCTGCGGCATTCCCTACCATGCTGCTTCCGCTTACATTCAAAAGCTGGTCGACCATGGTTATAAGGTAGCCATTTGCGAGCAGATGGAAGACGCCTCAAAAGCGAAAGGAATCGTGCGGCGCGAGGTCATCCGGGTCATCACGCCGGGAATGGTTTTAGAGGACGAACTCCTGCAACCCAAGGCGAACAATTTTCTGATGGCCATTGCCCTGGGCGAGCAGCGGTTTGGACTGGCCTTCCTGGACGCCTCGACGGGTAATTTTCTGGCCGCCGAAGTCAATACCACTCAATCGCTGCTGGATGAAGCGATGCGGATGGAACCGAAGGAGATCCTCCTGCCTTATTCTGCCAAAAATCAACTTCCCATCAAACAACTGATGAAAGCTCTACCGCAAGCCCTTTACAGCCCCCTGCCCGAGGAAGTGTTTACGAATGGCCGAGCCGATGAACGTCTGAAAGCTTTGGGCCATTTCCTCCCCGAAGGCAAAGAAGAAGCCTTGAAGGCCGCTGGAGCAATCCTTTTCTACGTGCAGGAAACGCAAAAAGCCCAACCTGGACACCTTTCGCGTCTCGAGCTATATCGGGTCGAGGACTACATGGTTCTGGACGAGACGACGAGAAAAAACCTGGAGCTTTTCGAAAATCTGCAGACCCGCAGTCGCCAAGGCTCTTTGCTGGGAATCTTGGATGACACGGTGACCGCCATGGGGGGGCGGATGCTCAAACGCTGGTTAGGGTTTCCCTTGCTGGATTTGCCCAGGATCAACGAGCGTTTGGATGCTGTCGCCGAGTTGAGAGAGAAAGACCTTAAACGACAGAAGCTAAAGGAAGTCCTTCGCGAGATCAAGGATGTAGAGCGTCTGACGGCTCGTATATCTCTGAATCTGGCCAACGCGCGTGATCTGGTGGCCTTACGGGACTCTTTGGAACTTCTGCCCGGCATCAAAGATCATCTTTCCGATCTGGAAGCTCCTCTTATTCGAAAACACCTGGAAAATGTGGATGAGCTTCCAGAAATCAGAGGCCTTTTGGAAAAGGCCATCGAAGACAATCCGCCAGCCGCGCTGAAAGAAGGAGGCTTGATCAAAAAGGGGTTCGACCCTGCCTTGGACCGCTTGCGGGCGATCAGCCACGAAGGGAAGAAATGGATTGCCGAGCTGGAAAGTAAGGAACGCCTGCGCACAGGAATTTCCTCCCTGAAAATACGCTATAACCAGGTCTTCGGCTATTACATCGAGGTAACCAAACCCAACCTCCCAGCGGTTCCCTCCCATTATATGCGGAAACAAACTCTGGCGAATGCCGAGCGATTCATCACCCAGGAATTGCAGGAATATGAAACCCAGGTGCTCAACGCCGAGGAGCAGAGGAATGCCCTGGAGTATCAAATCTTTCAGGAGATCCTGGGGCGAGTCCGCTCCGTAGTTCCAAAGATCCAGCGGAGCGCACACGCTTTGGCCGAAATGGATATCCTTTCCGGCCTGGCAGAGGTGGCTGAGCACAGTGGGTACTGCCGACCCCAACTCAATGAAGGGGAGGGCCTGAAAATTCTCGAAGGACGACACCCGGTATTGGAGAGGATGGGATTGGAAGAGCGCTTTGTCCCCAATGACCTCGACATGGATTGCGAGGATAAGCAAATCCTGATCATTACCGGGCCAAATATGGCTGGCAAATCCACCATCATGCGGCAAGCTGCCCTGATCTTGATCATGGCCCAGATGGGCAGTTTTGTCCCGGCCAAGGAAGCCCATTTGGGCTTGGTGGATCGAATATTCACCCGCGTAGGCGCCTCGGATGACCTGACCCGCGGGCGAAGTACTTTCATGGTGGAGATGGAAGAGGTAGCTCATATTTTGCAAAATGTTGGTGCGCACAGCCTGATCCTTCTGGACGAGATTGGCCGGGGGACCAGTACCTTTGATGGCCTTTCCATCGCCTGGGCTATGACAGAGTATCTGCACGATGTCTGTCCCGTGCGGGCGAAGACCTTGTTTGCCACCCACTACCATGAGCTGACGGAGCTGGCCCTAACCAAGCCGCGCATCAAGAATTTTCATGTGGCCGTAAAGGAATGGAATGATCGGGTGATATTTCTCAGAAAATTAGTGGAAGGGGCCACCAGCCGGAGCTACGGCATCCAGGTGGCCCGCTTGGCGGGTCTTCCGGAAGGAATCATTGAGCGGGCGAAAGAGGTTTTGCACAATCTGGAACAGGGAGAGTTTACCGAAGGCGGGATCCCCAAGCTGGCCGTCTCACGCAAAAAGAAGGCTACCTGGGATTCCCGCCAGATGAGCTTATTCCAGAAACCATCTGACCCTTTGCGCGAAACCCTCCGAGAGATTGACCCAGACCGCCTGACGCCTTTAGAGGCTCTGAAGCTTTTGAGTGAAATCAAAGCCCGAATGGACTCTGAGACCGATTAACGAAGGAGCCAAGAAGGCCATAGATAGGGAGGACTTTATGGAGAAGGTGATCATCAGTGCTGCGCTTGCGGGAGCCGCAACCCGGAAGGAGCAAAACCCGGCTGTCCCGTATACCCCTCAAGAGTTTGCCGAGGAATCTTTCAAATGCTGGAAAGCTGGAGCTTCTATCGTGCATATCCATGCGCGGGATCCCCAGACCGGCAACGCCACCGCAGAAATTCCCAAAATCCGGGAGACCATCGACGCGATCCGCCAAAAATGCCCGGAGCTGATCATCAACATGAGTTCGGCCATCGGACCTTGGGTGACTGCGGAACAACGCATCGCCCCGATCGTGGAGATAAAACCCGACCTGGCTTCCTTGAACACAAACTCCATGAACTTTGCCCTTGTTGACCACAACAGCGGAAAAGTTTTTGCGGAAATCATTTTCGAGAATACTTTCAAGATGCTCGTAGATTTTGCCAAAGCCATGCGGGAGAACGGAGTGAAACCGGAGTGCGAGTTGTATGATTTTGGGGGGCTCTACAATATTCTTCTAATCCGGAAGCAGGGGATCTTTGAAGAGCCCATGCACTTTCAGCTGGTCTTCGGGGTGGCCGGGGGCATTCCTTTCACTCCGATGAACATGATCCACTTACAGAGCCTCCTGCCCCAGGGAGCCACCTGGTCGGTATGCGGGGTCGGCCCGCACCAGTTTCCCGCGGGAATCATGGCCTCCATCATGGGCGGCCACATCCGCGTAGGATTGGAAGATAATACCCGCGTCCTGCGGGGAAAGCTGGCCGAAGGAAGCTGGGAGCAGGTGGAGGTAGCTAAGCGGATTGTGGACCTGGCCGAGCGGGACGTGGCCACTCCTGCAGAGGCCAGGAAGATTTTAAACTTAGGAGATGGGACATAATGTATATTAACCTAAATCAATCAATACCTTAGTATCGTTGCCTGACCCCGGATGTTGTTCACCCTTCAATGAGGGATTTCAACCATCTTTCATAAAAGGCGACTCACCGTGGAAATTGAAAAAAATCATAACTGCCTCGCCGATAGCATAGACAGTGCCCTGGCGATCGAAGAGTGCCGACATGGCGAAAAATTTACGATCATCCCCTCCGAGATAGCGGGCGGCGATCATGTAGCCGCCCTCTATCTGTACCGGAGGTATCCGCAAGAACCGAACCCCGTACGTACCCGTTGTCCAAGACTTTTTCACTCTGAGCATCCAAGCCATGAATTCAGGGTCATCGGCATTGACGGTATAGATCGTCGCACAATCGAGGGCCGAGGCTATGATGGTGGCTGCCAGCCTGCCGTGGCCGTCGGTGAAAACAGGTTCGGGCTCCCATCGGGCCCAGATCATGGCGCGCCGGGCGATGCGAAGTCGAAGCTTGAGCGTCCCTTCTGCTTCGCTACAGCCGAAACACTTATGCTGCGCGACCGGCAAACCGGCCGCTTCATAACTCTGCCTCCAGTGATCTGAAATCGTGGGGCCATCGATTTCTAATCCCCCTAACCCTGCCAGAACTTTGAGATCCTCTGCACGTTCTGGAGGCGTCTCTTGAAGCACAGAACCCGGTTCAGTTTGCATGTCCGCGACTTTCACCAGGCCATCCAGGACCACCTGAGAATCCTCGTGTACCAGGACACGGGAGCTGCTATCCGCAGGATCAACACTGCACCGGAGGGGCTTGCCCAGAGGAACAGGTCGAATGAGTCTTCCGGTGACCTGAAGGGGGGCCGGGTGGAGCATACCCTTTTGCCCGGCTAACTGAAGGGCCGGGCAGGTCAGTGCCCCTATGGCGGTCCCACCATGCACGCGACCGGGCACAGCAGCGAAGCGTTCCACAAACTGCAATGTCCAGCCATGCCCGGCAGCGCTGACAATGCGGTCAGGATTGCCCTCGTCGCAGGCAAAACATCTATGGACCTTCATGGATTACCTCCTCAGATAGATCCATTAGCCACATTCATCACCGTTGTTGGCGGTGGCTCGCTAAAGAGGTGGCGCTGTGGCGGGGGCTTGGTGCACGGTAATGGGGGGCAACTCGCCCACGAATCTTTCCACTTCCACCAGCGCCGTGTGGGCAATCGGGCCCTGGGCCAGCTTCGACGTGCCCTTGTCGATGGTCAGCATGTTGGGGTTGCCGTGCTTGTCCATGCTTGCTCCTTCGCCGGTGGGTTGCGGATCGTACCACGCACCCGTGGCGAGTTGAATCACACCCGGGCGCACGCCGTCGCTCACGATCAACCCCGCCAGGCACGCCCCGCGCTCGTTGAAGACCCGGACGATATCGCCGTCCCGCAGGCCGCGCGCGGCCGCGTCCTGCGGATGCATGGTCACCGGCTCTCGCCCCTTGATCTTGCTTTCCAGGCTGGTGACGCCGTTGTCCAGCTGGCTGTGCAAGCGCGTGCGCGGCTGGTTCGAGATCAGGTGCAGGGGATAGCGTTCAGCCAGGGGCGAGCCCAGCCATTCGGCCGGCTTCAGCCAGGTGGCATGCCCCGGGCAGTCGTCGTAGCCGAAGGAGGCGATCGTTTCCGAGTAGATCTCGACTTTGCCGGACGGCGTCTTCAGCGGGTTTGTCTCGGGGTCCACGCGCAATGCGGCCAGCATCACCGGCTTGGGAAGCGGTGGATTTTCGACATACCCGGCTTCCCAGAACGCCTCAAACTCCGGGAGCGTCGTGCCACGCTCTTGCATCTGACGGCGGGTCGCTTCGTAGAGATGGCGCAACCACTCCATCTCCGTGCGATCCTCCGTAAAGGCGTCACGAAATCCCAGCCGCTCGGCCAGGGCCGCGAAAATGTCATAGTCATTGCGGGCCTGGCCAAAGGGCGCAACCACCTGACGGCTGGCCAATATCATGTTGTCGAACAATCCGGACACGATGTCGTTGCGCTCCAGCGGCGTGGTGCAGGGCAACACGATATCCGCATGCCGCGCCAAAGAGTTCAACCACGGCTCATGCACGATGATCGTCTCCGGCTTCTGCCATGCGCGCAACAGTCTGTTCAGGTCCTGATGATGGTGGAAGGGATTGCCGCCGCACCAGTACACCAGCCGGATGTGGGGATAGGTGAGCTTCTGGCCGTTGTAGTCAATCGTCTGCCCGGGGTACAGGAGCAGGTCCGAAATGCGCGCCACGGGGATGAAAGTCTTGACCGGATTGGCCGGCACCGGCAGGCCGGCTGCCTGCACCGAGGCCGGTTGGCCAAGGGAATGCATGGCCGCATAGCCGGCACCAAAACCGCCTCCCGGTTTTCCCATGGAGCCGCTCATCGCCGCCAGGGTCACGGCCATCCAATACGGCTGCTCGCCGTGGTCGGCGCGGTTCAGAGACCAACTGAGGCCGATGAGCGTGCGGCGGGCAGCGATCCGGCGTGCCAGCCCGCGAATCCATTCGGCGCTCAGCCCGGAAATCCGCGCCGCCCATTCCGCGTCTTTCGGCCGGCCGTCCAGCTCGCCCATCAAGTACGCGCGGAAATGCTCGAAGCCGGTACAACAGCGTTGCAGGAAATCCCGGTCGTGCAGGTCCTCGGCCAGCAGGGTGTGCGCCAGCCCCAGCATCACGGCGGTATCGGTGTTGGGGCGCGGCGCCACCCATTCGGCCTCCAGAAAATCAGCGGTGTCATCACGGACAGGACTGATGTTCACGAATTGAACCCCGGCAGCACGGCAGGCACGCTGGCGGTCTTCGGCCGAATGGATAGCGACGCCTTGGACGTTCACCTGGCTATTTTTCAGCGCCAACCCGCCAAACGCCACCATCAGCTGGGTGTGAGCGGCAATTTCGTCCCAGGTCGGCATCAGATTGAAGATTTCATACGGGGGCCCGAGCACCCGTGTCAGAATCACATCCAGCGCGGCGGTACTGTAAGTGTTGACCGATCCGGTGAACCCACCGTACAGGTTAAAGAACCGCTGCAGGTGCCCCTGGCTCCGGTGAAATCGGCCCGTGCTTGACCAGCCGTACGAACCGGCGAAGATCGCCTCGTTTCCGTGTTTCTGCTTCACGTCGGCGATCACCTGCGC
>CAYQWO010000165.1:0-7531 GCA_964421095.1 uncultured Syntrophaceae bacterium | reverse complement strand
TTCCACTTTTCACTTGGAACGGAGCTTAGCTTCTATTTGATCCAGATGCGTACGGCGATGTAATGATCGCCCAAGCCTGAACTTATCCCCCAGCGCGGTGATATCGGCAATCAACTTGGGGGGTGCCTGCTCAAGTTCATGGTCAATGGCCTTGGCGGCGGCAATCGCCAGGTTCGCCGCAACCCGCGGAGGGATCGCCAGGCATAGCGGGAGAAGTGCGTCGTTTATGGCATCGGTATCCGCCGGAGATTCAGCTACTCCCTGCTGCTTCCATCTTTGCACGAGAACCCAGGCCCGTTGATCCCAAAAGGCAAGGTGGGCAAGAGCTGACGCCACCGTCCAGCCCATTTCAAGAGGGACGCTCAACTCTTCATCAGTCAGTCGAGCGACGAGAGCGATGAGCCTTTCCCGCTCCCGGGTATTTTCAGCGACAAAAGGCCGCTCCATGGTAATGCCTCCTTTCATTTATAGGATGTCCCTTCTTTCCCCTTAAGCCATGAGCGCTCAAAAGAAATATTTCAGCCCAATTGCTAAGGTGTTTAACCCTCCTGTCGTCCCCAGAAGTCCGAACCCGGGGGAGCGGTGATGCAGCCGCAAGACCCCTGCCCAGCTGCTTTTTGGAGGGCCGAGTGTAATTTCACCGAATCCGTATATGAGCAACTGTTTGCTCGATCCACTGAGGGCCGTCTCCACCTGCGGCACCTCCGTAGCATAGGAAGGCCCAATCCCCCAGGCAAGGCTTGTATTGACCTTTTCTTTCCAGGGAAATCTCTTCCAGCGGCCCGCGATAGAAAGATTTATTTCCCAGTTTTCCTGATCTCCGGCGTATTTGCCTATCTGCCCCTCTAACTCCACCGAGAGAGCTTCACTCATAAAACGCTTCGCCGTCCAGGCCAAAGCTCCTACGAAGATATAGGCGTTGACGAATTTAACGTCCTTCCTAAAGGGCCTGGCCAATTCCCCGCTGGTAACCCGACCAGCATACAAAGTTACGGAGTAATTCTGCGCCGCTATGACGGGACTCAGTAGACCAACAAATAAGAATGCGGCCCCAGAGATGGAAGCAACCAGAAAACTTTTCATCTCGTTCACTGATTCCAGAAATTTTCTCTATTGCGGCCCACGGTACAAAAAGGCGATGTTAAACTACTTTCGGCCACGGCAAAATATCAATAACTAACTCTCCCCCAAAGCAAAGAATTTGATCATCATTCGTCATTAGCCCAATTCAATTTTCTCACTGCAATCAAAAAGGCCAAGATTCTCAATATGAAAAAAACTGGAATTTGAGAATTTATTGAGCAGAAGCGGATTGCTTGGAATGGACATTACTTCCGATCGCTCCCACTCAACAACCTATCTGCTCCAATTCTCGGGCTTTTATCCTTAGAGAAGCATCAAAGGTGTCCGGTACCTACCTTTATTATTCATCAGGTCAATCCATCCAACAAGGATATCAGGAAATCAGGATATCAGGTTTCAGGAGAAGGTCGCAATCCCTTATTCATCAGGTCATTCCTTCCAACTAAATCAAGGTTTTCAAAAAAAAGAAGGTCCGGGGTCAGGTCTAGCTTCTTGATACTATGGCTTCCCGTAATAAGGCCTCTACTTGGACAATCCCTGCTTTTTGCTTTCTTAGCTTCCCTTCTCTTTCAAGGCGGCTGATTGATTTATCTAACATCTATCGTTCCTTTGAGAATGATTAAATTATCCCTGAGGACCTCATTTAAAAAGCCGCCTTCTTTCCGCCTCTCCTTTTCAAATTCTTCTTTGCTGTAATAAGTAAAATTGATTTCCCGATTCAGCTTGGATTCAAGCTGCCGAATCATGCCAGTGAATTTCTCCTCTGGAATGCGGCCAACCACAACCAGGTCTATATCAGAAGTTTTCTTTTCTTTTCCCCGCGCGTAGGAGCCATAAATGAAGGCCATGGATACTCCTTTGAATTTGCTAACTACTTCCTTAAGGCTTCCCTCTACGCCGGTAGTTTTGAAAACGATTTTTTTGAGTTCCTTAAATAAAGGATATTCTCTATTAAGAGAATAAAATTTGGTTTTTCCCCGGGAATGGGAATTGTAGATTCCTTCCTCCTCTAAGATTCTCAACTCCCTGGAAAGATTGCCCGGGTCTTCATCCAAAAGGCTGGAAAGCTCCCTGACATAGTAACTTTCATCCAAATGGGAGAAAGAATAAGTTAACAACTTTTTTCGTAATTTAGACCCCAGTAGAATGGACATCTTTAACCTTTCGTTGTTTTTTTAACATCAAATGATGTAATTTTAACAACAATAATAAAAGAGGGCAAGGGCATCTGGGGGCCGCATCATCTAAAAATACAGGTCAAAAGTGAACCTCTCGACTCTCCGGCCTGAAGTCCGGGGCTTGCTCGAGGTTCACCCTGAGCCGCGCTTCTATACCCGGCCTCCAAAGGCGGGGCTTCGCGCGGTCGAACGGGTGAACCTACTCTTATTCTTTCCCAAAATGCCAATCCAAAATTCTATTTTTGAAAAAGCTCCAAAGGTTGCCGAGCCTGAAGAGAACCAGATCCGCATCTGAAAAGGAGCCCTTTTGAGCGCGAGATCAACAGAAGGTTGCAAGGCTGACTCATAATATAAAAAATTCTTCATGAGAGCAAGAGCAAAAATCGGGTTCAGGTCTTGAAATATAAATAGTCCCTCGCTAAAATGCTGGGGACTTTGCTTCTGATTGCTGGAAGCCAAGAACAACGGGCTCGTGTAGGCTGGGGCTTCTGGTGACTTGGGTCATACTTAGGAATTATCCCTTTTAAGTAATATGACAGTGTTTGGTGTTCTCCAAGAAAAACTCGTTCGCCAATGTCCCATATGGTGCTGTATAGGGAGAGTGGAACTATGGACTTAAGGCAATTCGATCGAGCGTTCCGGCCGTACGAGGCCAAATTGTTAGCGCAGGAAAAATTGAGAGACCGCATCGGGGTCCGGGAAGTTGATCGGCCGACTTATGAAAAATATATCACCGGTCCCATCGAGCGCTTCGATCACCGGCGGAATGCTTTCATGGCCACGATACCCGGGAACCCTTTCGGGGAGGAGATGCGCCAGCGACTTAGGGCTCGAGGCATTGAAAAGGGCATCCCTCTTCCGCCTCCCCCCTACAACGAACTGGAGCCGGAGGACCGCATCGGCTATAGCCTAAACGCTGCTGTGCGGAGGCTTTGTCAGGAATATCACCCTCAGCCGCTCCCTCAAACGCCCCTCGAGGGCCAGGTAGAAGTTACCGACCGGATACAGATGTCACGCCTGATCAAAAAGGCCGCGCTTTTTTTCGGGGCCCAAATGGTGCGTATCACCCGAGTTGATCCCCGATGGGTTTACCGGGACTTGGAAATTCCACATCCATTCGCCATCATGGTCGTTGTACCCCATGTCCGCAGCCTGAACGCCACTGCCCCATCGCATTATTCTGGAGTCAGCGTTTGGGATACCTACTCCCGCCTCAAAAACATTACGGTTCAGCTGGCCGATTTTATCCGGCTCCTGGGATACGATGCCATGTACCGGGAAACCCTGGGGATGAAGGTCCCCGAAATGCTGATGGTTCCGACCGCTATTGATGCGGGTATTGGGGAGTTGGCTCGTAATGGTCACGTTCTTTCCCCGGAATTCGGCATCAATATGCGCCTCAAAGCAGTCACCACCGATCTACCGCTGGAGGTGGACAAACCCATTTCCTTCGGCGTTCGTGAATTCTGCATGGTCTGCGAACAATGCGCCGCGTTCTGCCCGGCCAAGGCGATTCCTTTCGGTCCACCCACTCAGGAGGTTGCAGATCCTTTATACAACAATCCTGGTTACCGCAAATGGTATGTCAATGCCGAACGCTGTCTGACTTTCTGGACAGTGAACCGGAAGAAATGGGCAACCTGCGGCGGTCGGTGCATCGTTGCCTGCCCTTGGAACAAGCCGGATAAACCTTGGCATAACCTGATTCGCCGGGTCGCGATTCATGCTCCGCTGATGGTCAAGAAGATGCTCATATGGGGGGATAAGACCGTTTACCGTCGCGGGAAAAGCCGAGGATACGCTTTATTTAGCGAATAGAATTTTACCTTCCCCCGGATCGCAGAACGGTAAATCCCTTCCTCCTCCAGTTTTCTTAACTCTCTGGAAAGATTGCCAGGATTCTCGCCAATAAGATCTGTGTTTCAAAAACTCTGCCGCCTGGTCGATATATTCCTTGAAGACCCAATTACGCTGATGTGCCCTCATGGCTGAATTCCGGAAGGCGAGGCGCAGGCAAGGAGGCTCTAATGGAGGGTTTTATGTGGGGATATCTTGATAAAGCTCTTTTCATCGTCTTTTTCTTGGGGTTTGCGACGACTTTGGTGTGGTTCATTTCGAGGGGTTGGCGGGAGCTGGCGAAAGCTTACCCGTTGATGTTTCCCTTTTCAGGAAAGCGGTGGTTCTTTGAAAGCGGGGCAATCGCGGGTGCCAGGTATGGAGGCTTGTTGATTGCCGGCGGAGATCTCCCAGGGGCATATTTTGCGACCTGTTTTCCTTCTGCGGTCTGCCCGCCGTTATTCATTCCCTGGGATGAGATTAAAGGGGTTGAACGAAAAGGCTTTCTTGTTAGGTCCGTGGAACTCCGGTTCGCGAAACAACCAGACCAAGAGCATTGGATCTCCGGGAGGGTCGCGGACAAGCTGGAAAAGGGTTCCGGTGGTAAATGGAAATATCAGCGTGCGGAGAAAAGTTCCTTATAGCTTATCAAAGTTGATTTTTCCACAAAATCCTGTGGAAAAGATGTGGACAGAATCTCTAAGGAAACACATAAACTGACAAAATTTAAGAGCTTTTAGCGATTTGCCTATTTTTGCGGCAATAAAAAAATCAATAATATTGACAAGTTGTAGATAAAGCCGCGCCGAGCCTGCATTCCTGGGCATTGAGCTCCGAAAGACCTTGATTTATCAACAATCTTTACGCAGGCATTTCTGAAAATCCAGGAAAAGGGCCGTTTTTCGAATCCTATCGCCTGAAGATTTTGATCTGGTGGCCTTCTTAGGAACCAGGCTGACGAAGCGGTATCGCATTTCTTGACTCCTCATTTCTTCTTCATCCAATCAAAACCGATAGATGGGCTGTGGTCTTTTTCTCCTTGACAGGCAAAGGCGAATTTGCTTATTCTCTATCTGCCCGAAAAGGGATTTCTTGTCGAAAGGAGGGTTATCATGAAAGACGATATGCGCAGAGGGAAGGGTGTTGGGACTTCCAAGATCATGCCCGAGAAGCACGAAGCAGGGCGAAAGTTGAGTCGGCGGGAGTTCATCAAAGCGGGGGCGCTCGCCGGCCTGGGCGTAGCTACTTTAGGGGGTCTTCCCCGCCGGGTATTCGGCCAGGCGCCCGCGGTCATCAAGGGGACCAAGCTCGCCATCCTTCAGGGCACCTACTTCGTTCCTGCCGGCCAGGAACTGTACAAGAAGCAGGCCCAGGAGTGGGGCAAGGCCAATGACGTAACGGTGGCCACCGACTTTTTGCACTGGCCGGACCTGCAGCCCAAAATCGCTGCGGCTGTGCAAGCCGGGGGAGTGGACATTCTGGAGCTGTGGCCCAGTTGGAACTGGTTGTACCGGGAGAGCCTGCTGGATCTGACGGACATGGCTGAGGAGGTTGGCAAACGAGGGGGCGGCTTCGAGGCGTATGTCTTGAACTCGGCCAAGGTGGGCGGGAGGTTTCTGGGGATCCCCTCCGGTCAGTCCAATGGGGCTATGAACTACCGGATCAGCTGGTTCAAGGAAGCTGGCGTCGCCAATGCGGAAGATGGGACTAAGCTGGATATGACCTGGGAGCAGTACCATGCGGTTGCCAAGAAGCTAAAAGCCAAGGGGAAGCCTTTCGGCCAGGCCTTGGGGCATAGCACCGGGGACCCGCCCGCTTTCTGCTACCCTTACATGTGGTCCAACGGGGCCATGGAGGTGGACAAAGACGGCAAGACGGTGTTTTTCAACAAGCCGGAATTTGTGGATGCCATGAAGAGATTCATCCAGGCCTGGAAAGACGGCTACGATGAGACGGGCACCGCCTGGGATGACAGCAACAACAACCGGGCTTTCCATTCCGGGCAGATATCCTGCACTTTTAATGGCTCCAGCATCTACTTTGTGGCCAAGAAGAACCATCCGGACATCGCGAAGGATATGAACCATATGCTTCTCCCCAGAGGGCCTGCGGGTCGGTTTTCCTGGCTGGGCAGCCGGACCTTTGCCATTCTGAAGAATTCGAAGAACATCCCCGCGGCCAAGGAATTCCTGAAGTGGTGGTTCCAAGATAAGCAGTACGATGAGTGGTGGCGCATTCAGGAAGGTTACCATCTGCAGCATGTGGTGAGATTGGCCAAGGATCCCATGTGGGACAAGGATCCCAAGATGACGCCCTTCAGGTTCCAGCCAAAGTATGGGCGTGATTTGGGATATGCCGGCCCGCCGAACGAGAAGGCCTCTATGGCCTACTCGAAGTACATCATCGTGGACACCTTTGCCAAAGCGGTTCAATCCGGGGACGCAGCCTCAGCCATAAAGTGGGGAGCGGAGCAGCTGCAGCGGATTTACGGAGGATAATGGACTTCGTGCCCTTACACCATGGATTTTAACCTACGAGTAACCAGCCTTTCTCAAGAATTTTGCTGAGAAAGGCTAAGGTTCACCCAGATAAAAAATGGAGGTGATGGGCAATGGAAAAGAAAGATCTTACGGAAAGGAAAGGGCTTAGCCGCCGAGATTTTCTCAAGGCGGGGGTGGCCGGGGCAGCGGCCGTCGGCTTGGCGACTCTCGGAGGAGGTCCCCGGCAGTTGTTTGGCCAGGCGCCCGCAGTCATCAAGGGAACCAAGCTTGCCATCCTTCAGGGTACCTACTTCATTCCTGCCGCTCAGGATCTCTACAAGAAGCAAGCCCAGGAGTGGGGACAGGCCCATGGGGTCACCATGGCCACTGACTTCCTGAACTGGCCAGACCTTCAAACCAAAATCGCCGCGGCCGTCCAGGCCGGTGGGGTGGATATCGTGGAGCTTTGGCCGGTATGGAACTTCCTTTACCAGAACAGTCTCCTGGATCTTACCGATATTGCCGAGGAGGTAGGAAAGCGGGGCGGAGGTTATGAAACCTATGTCCTGAACTCCTGCAAGGTCAAGGGGCGATACTTAGGCATCCCCTTCGGCCACTCCGTTACGGCCGTGAACTACCGGATTAGCTGGTTTAGGGAAGCCGGTGTCGCGAATGCAGAAGAAGGCCGAAACCTGGACATGACCTGGGATGAGTATTTTGCGGTCGCCAAAAAGTTGAAGGCCAAAGGCAAGCCTTTCGGCCAGGCCTTGGGCCACAGCACGGGCGACCCCCCAAGCTTCTGCTACCCTTACATGTGGTGCAACGGGGCCATGGAGGTGGAAAAAGACGGCAAGACCATCGCCTTCAACAAGCCGGAATTCGTGGATGCCATGAAGAGATTCATCCAGGCCTGGAAGGATGGCTATGACGAGACCGGCACTTCCTGGGATGACA
>CAYQWO010000164.1:0-7557 GCA_964421095.1 uncultured Syntrophaceae bacterium | reverse complement strand
CCATTCGTTGTTGGCGTGCATCTGCTCGGTCCGGCCCGGGCCAAAAATGACCGTCGGCGTCTGCCCGTATTGAATGAGGTAACGGATGTCCGCTGCGCCCTGCCGACCGCTGATCTCCGGCTCCCGCCCCATGACCTGACGGAATTTGGCGCTCAGCGTAGTTACCACGGGATGATCCGGGGGGATTTCGGCCGGGTCCCCGCAGTAACCCGTGAATTTCACTTCGGGCGGATGGTCTTTCAACCAGGGGTCTGTTCTGGCGAAAGCGAGAATATGATCGACAAATGCTGCCTTCACCTTTTTCGTATCCTCCCCCGGCAGCGTGGCCATGCTTCCCTTGAGCAGGCAAACGTCGGGAAAGGCGCTGGGAAAGGATCCGGACTGGAATACGCCGACCATGCAAGGAAGGGATCCCTCCTTGTCCGGGTAAAGGGGATGCTGTAGGTGGTCGATCCTGATTTTTTCCAGGTTGGAGACGGCCTGCACCACGGCGTACCCCTTTTCGATGGCGTTGACGCCCTCCCACCGCCTCTGGATGCCGGCGGGCTTGCCCCGGACCAGGATTTCGAACCAGATCCGGCCGATGCAAGCGGGCTGAACATGGAGGCTGCTGGTCTCGCAGCAGATCCCGGCGTCGGCCTTGTACCCCTTCAGAACACAGGCCAGAGTCCCATTCCCGGTGGCCTCTTCATCCATCGTGTACTCGAGGATCACATCCCCCTTTAAGCGGACTTTCAAGTCGCATAAGACCGCCATGGCCATGGTCATAGCGGCCAGGCCGCTCTTCATATCCGAGGCCCCACGGCCAAAGATCCGATTCCCTTCCCTTTCGCCAGCCCAGGGTGGATGCTCCCAGGCATCGAGAGGCCCTGCCGGGATCACGTCCACATGGCCGTTGAAGAGCAGGGATCGGCCGCGCCCGCTCCCCTTGTAAAGCCCCACCACGTTTGGCCGGTTGGCATATCCCCGTTCCGAGAGGACATAAGCCGGATGCTTTTTCAGGGCTTCGTGGTCCGGTTCCCAGACGTCCACCTGCAGGCCCATCATCCTGAGCTTGCGGGCCAGGAATCTTTGAACCTTAAGCTCATCCCCGGTCACGCTGGGAAAGGAGATCAATTCCTTTAAGAAGGCGATGATGGAATCGCGCCTCTGGTCGACTGAAGCCAGAACCTGTCGTTCAATCTCCGGTCGCACGGCTCATCTCTTCCTGGAAGGCAGAAACGTTCTGAATCGCCTGGATGATCTTCGCATATCCCGTACACCGGCACAGATTGCCGGATATCCCTCGCTTGATCTCCTCCACACTCGGGTTGGGATTCTTCCGCAAAAGAGCCACTGCGGACATGAGCATCCCGGGGGTGCAAAATCCGCACTGCACCGCGCCGTGCTGGATGAAACTCTTCTGCAGCGGATGAAGGCGGTCCGGCGTCCCGAGGCCCTCGATGGTTTCAATCTCCTTCCCCTCTGCCTGCAGGGCCAAAACCAGGCAGGCGTTGACGGCCTTACCTTGAAGGAGGACGGTGCAGGCGCCGCAATCGCCCTGCTCGCAGCCTTTTTTTGTGCCCGTCAATCTCAGTTCTTCGCGCAAAACTTTCAGAAGGGTCCAGGTGGGGTTGACCATCACCTCTACGGCTTTTCCGTTTACGACCATTCTTAGCAAGGTCTTATTTCCCTGTACAGACATGGAAATCCCCAGGAAACGATAAATCGTTTACCTTTAGCTATTGGCTAATAGCTGAAAATCAAAGGTAACACGCCGGCATTCTAGAAGAACCATAAGTTGTTCACCTCTCGCTTTAAGCCAATAGTGAAAAGTTAAAGGTAACGCATTAGCGTTCTAGGCCAGCTGCCTGCATAAGGGCCCTCCTCAGGAGGACCACCCCGGCCTGTAATCGATACCAGGCCTTGGCGCGCTGATCATCCAAGGGTTCGCTCATTGCCATCGCCTCTCCAGCGCACTTCGAAATCAATTCCGGGTCGATGGCCTTGTCCATGAGCAGCATCTCTGCCCGTGAGCAACGAATCGGGGTCGGAGCCACGGAACCCATAGCAATCCTCGCCTTGCGGCAATTCCTCCCTTCCATCTCCAAGCAGACGGCTACGTTCACGATCGAAAGGGTCATGGCTTGGCGGCGTCCCAGTTTCAAGAATACACTCTTGCCTTGGGGCAAAGGGATTGATATCTCCACGAGGAGCTCATCGGGGTTGAGCGCTGTCTTACCGGGCCCTGTAAAGAAATCCTTGAGGGCTACCACCCGGGTTCCCTTTTCACTCATAATTGCCGCTTCTGCATCCAGGGTTAGAAGGGCAGGGGCCAGGTCCGCAGCCGGAGAGGCATTGGCGATATTCCCCCCAATCGTCCCCCGGTTTCGAATAAGAGGTCCCCCGACCGAGGCGGCGGCTTGCCCGAGAGCGGGGCAAAGCTTTTGAAGGATATCGGATTCCATCAACTGGGTGTGCGTGGTCGTGGAGCCAATTCGTAAGGTATGATTCCGCTCCGTGATCCCATTCAGTCCCTCAATTTCTAATATATTCAGAACAAACTCAGGGCGGGAATCCTCTTGCCTAAGCTGCGGAATCAAGTCCGTCCCACCGGCTATGATCCTTGTCTGATGCCCTTTCTCAGAAAGGAAACGCAGAGCATCGCTAAGGGACTTGGCGGAATAGAATTGAAAATGCTGCATTAGGGTCCTCCTTTTTGTCCTAACCAGGCGGGAGGTTCTTCTCTTCCCGCTCTTTCTCCCGGATCAGGCGGAGGAGATTTGCAGAGTTGGCGGGAAGATCGGTAACCCTAATGTCCAGAGCATTGGCAATCGCATTTAAGATCGCGGGAGCTGTGGGAATGGAGGCAGGCTCCCCTACTCCTTTGGCTCCGTAAGGGCCCGTCGATACGGGTACTTCGACGATATGGGTCTCTATCGGCGGCACATCCAAGCTGGTGGGAATCATGTAATCCCCCAGCGAAGGGGTTTTCAGATAGCCCCCCTCCAGGGTGATCTCCTCAGTCAAGGCATACCCCACTCCCATCGCCACTCCGCCCTCGATCTGCCCTTCCACGTTTAAAGGGTTAATTGCTTTGCCGGCATCCGTGGCGGTCACGATCCGCAGTACTTCCACATTGCCGGTTTCGGTATCGACCTCGACTTCGGCAAGCTGGGTGGCGTAGGCGTAGGCGGCATAGGCATCGCCTTGCGCCGTTTCGGGGTCCACGTCCTTGGTGGTGATGTCGTGCCAGGCCGTCTCCACCATCGGGACCCCGCTCAGATGGGCTTTCTTGGCCAGGTCTTTGAAGGAGATGCATTTCTCGGGATGGGACATGGAGTAGACCTTTTCGTTCCCGAAGAGGAGGTCGCTCTGCCCCAAAATCTTCTCGGCCACGGATTGCAGGTTTCTCTTCATGGCCCGGGCCGCCTGCAACATCGCCATCCCGGTCACGTAGGTGACCCGGCTCGCCGAAGTGGGCCCGGCATTCGGGGTCGTGAAGGTATCGGCGGTGACCATCTGGATGGTGTCATAGGGAATGCCCAGCTCTTCGGCGGTGATCTGGCAGAGGATCGTATCGGAACCCTGCCCGAAATCGACCTCCCCGGACCGGACGATGACCGAGCCATCTTCGCAGACCTCAATCGTGGCGGAGGAGATATCCTGCCGGGAGAACCCGTACCCCAGGCCGTAAAACATGGAACCCACCCCAATGCCGCGCTTTTTCATGTGAGGTCCTCCCAGTACCGATGCAGGGCAGGGTCTTTTAGGACCACCTCCCGGATCTTTTCCAGGGTGGCCTCGATGCCCACGCCTTCGTCAAAGACCTGGCCCGTGGCCGTGGAGAGGCCGTTTTTCAGGCAGTTGATCAGCCGCAGGCGCAGGGGATTGATTCCGAGCTTCTTGGCCAGCTCGTCCATCTGGGCTTCGTGGGCGATGGCGGCCTGCGTAACGCCGAAGCCCCGCATGGCACTTCCAAAGATGTTGTTGGTGTAAACGCTGTATGAGTCTACGCGGATGTTGGGGATGTAATAGGGACCGCTCAGATGGAGGCCGCATTTCTTGATGACGAAAGCCCCCAGGCCGGCGTAGGGGCCCTTGTCTCCCCAGACGTCCCCCTCCATGGCGCACAGCCTGCCGTCCGACTTAGCTCCCCACCGCGTCCAGATCTCGACGGCGTGACGCTTAGTCTGAGAGAGAAAAGACTCCTCCCGATCCAGAACCAACCGCACCGGCCTGCCGGTGGCCTTTACCAGAAGGCCAATGTGGATCTCCACGGTCACGTCATCCTTGCCGCCGAAGGCGCCGCCGGTCGTTGCCCGAATGATGCGAATTTTGTTCTCCCGCATGCCGAGGACGACGGCCACCTGCCGGCGGTCCCTGAAGGGACACTGGTTGGCCGACCAGATGACTAAGTTATCCTGCTTGTCCATCATACCCACGCCCGACTCGTTCTCGATGTAGGCGTGGTCCACTACGTGGGTTTTGTAGGTATTCTCCACGACCACGTCCGCCTGCGCGAAGCCCTTGGCGATGTCCCCTTTTCGGAGCTTCGTGTGAAGGAGGAGGTTGCCCTTTTCGTGGATCTGGACCGCCCCTTCTACCAGACCTTCTCGGGGGTTCGTGATCGCCGGAAGAGGGCGGTACCTGACGCGGATCGCTTCGATAGCGTCCTTGGCGATCTCTTCTGTTTCGGCCGCGACGAGGGCCACCGCATCGCCGATGTAGCGGACCTTGTCCTCGGCCAGGGCCACCTGATCCTGAAAGGCGATGCCAAAGCGGTTGATCCCGGGGATGTCCTTGGCCGTGAGGACGCAGGCCACCCCTTCCATGGCCTTGGCCTCACGGGTGTCGATCTCTTCGATGACGGCGTGGGGAATCCCGGCCCGCAGTACCCGGCCGTAGAGCATGTCGGGGAAGGAGATGTCCTCGGAATAAACCGCCCGCCCCAGAACTTTATCAGCGGCATCGATCTTGGGTACCGAATGCCCTACGCAGGAGAATTGTTCCTTTTCCATTTCATCGATCTCCTTGCGTCTTTACAGGGCCGAAGCCGATGGTTATCGGAGCGTAACATTTTATTTTCCAAGGCCTTCCTGGGATGGAATGAAGAAAGTCTAATGACCAGTAATTTAAATGTCAAGCAAATAAGAACCGCGAAGGACAAAGGGGCAGCCCCATATTTTAATAGGCCCATCCTTGAAAGTTTTGCCGACGCTCGAAGTATCCTAAGTTATTTGTGGTAAGGGAAATCGGTCATAATGGTGCGGAAGTGGCCAGAATGTTGAATATTAGCCGTTCGGGGGTAAGTATTGCGGCAAGTCGAGGAGAAGAGATCCTCGTTAATTGTCCTGGTTGAGGCCAACTGGAACGAACAGTTGGCCTCAACCTTTCTCTTCACCGGTTCACTATGACCCGAATACAAAAGAAATGGTTACTTTTGCCTCCCGGCCATCTTGGGTCGAAGGGAATTGCCATTTTTTCACCTGCTCGATGATTCCCTGCTGGAAACGGCTGTTTTTCAGGGAGCTGGAAAGGATCTTCACATTTTTCACCTGGCCATCCGGGTTGATGATGAGTTTGAGAGCCAGTTTTCCCCCTGGCTCGTTTTCGAGCCAAGATTTTTCCAGCTCTTGGATCTTCTTCTGTATAACCTTGAGAACCGCCTCTTTCGTCAATCCCTCGGATACGTCTATATCGCCCACGGCGACCATTCTTTTGACTTCTTTCGATCTTGCCTGATCGCGGAGAGTCTTGTCCTGAAATCCTGCGGGAGCTTCCTTCCTGGCCATGAGAGGGGCGTAGGCCTGGCTCAACTTCATTTCTCCCACCGCATAATCCGAAACCCCCTGGGGAAGTGGAAGAGGCTGCTTTACCGTGGATACCTGCCCACTCTTGTTGCGCACTTCCGTGTCCACAGCGACGAAGGAGGTATATGCGGTCAAAAGGTTATAGGCGAGGCCCAGGTCAGTCACCTCTTGCACACGCTTATCATTGGAACGGAGCTTGTTGTAGTCGGATAATAAGGCGATGCGGTGGCGGGCCCAGAGGTAGCGCAAAGCCGAGTTGCTTTCCAACGGTTTAACGGTATGGACATCGATAACCTCTCTGTAAGGCCCATTACCCGAAATGCCACTCAGGGTTATCTTCCCGCGGGGCTGGCCGCGCCACTTTCCGAAGATGATGACCGGACGCTCGGCTAAGACATCGGGAATGCTAAGGGGTTCAATATCGTAAGTGCTGAAATCCTGGAATTTTACCTTGACCTGGGTAAGCATCGGAGACTGGATCAGGGTACGAAAGCGCTCCGCTTTTACAGGTGCCTCATCGGGCCGGGTGATCACAAAAGGTTCGCCCATGCCGACCCGGGCCATCCCCTCGATGATATGGCGGTTGACACTCGTTCCGATTCCGAAAGCGAACATATTGGCCTCCCCGAGGTTATGGCGGATCAGGTCAAACACCTCTTCTTCGACGGTCACATACCCGTCCGTAGCAATGACGATGGTCCGCGAATAACCCTCCGCTTTCTTAAGCTGGAGTGCGCGCCCCAGGGCGGGGAGCAGTTCGGTGCCCCCGCCGCCCTGCTGGCGCTCGATGAGATAGATGGCCTTTTGGATGTTTTCCGGGCTGGCCGGCAGAGATTCTGCGGACATCACCGAAGATCCACCCGAGAAGAGCAGGACGTTAAACCTGTCGGTCGGAAGAAGGTTGCCGATCAAGTCTTTCAGGAGCTTCTTCGAAATTTCGAGGGGAAATCCGTGCATGGAGCCGGAAACATCGACGATGAAGATATACTCCCGAGGGGGGATGAGGCTTTTCGTCACTCTTTTCGGAGGCTGCATCATAAGGAGGAAGAAATTTTCCTGCTTCCCTTCGTAGAGAAGGAGCCCGGATTGTATTTTGTCTCCGTCGAGCCGGTAGCGGAGGATATAATCCCGGTTTCCGCCATCGCCTTCCGATTTATCAAGCCGGACGGTGGCCACAGAGGGGGCAGCGAAATTTGCCGTAACTTTATGCGATAGGCAATGCAGTTCCTTTATGGGAAGTCCTGCCGCAATGGTGACCGCGATGTCAAAGGTGTAGGTGGGTGTTTCCCCCTGATGAAGGTAGGGGTTCTGGATCCATCGTTCAGAGGGGGAGGCCGTTGCGGCTGGCTGGTTGGAATACCGGGGACCCACAACGGTCGGGTAGACGAATTCATATACTTTGTCCGTCGGCACCAGCAACTCGGTGTATTTGAGCTCGACTTTTATTTCATCGCCGGGCATTATGTTGGCCACGTTCATCTGGAAGACATTCGGCCTCTGCTGCTCCAGGAGGGAGGCGCTCTTTCCCTGCTCCCGGGCCTGCTCGTACTGCCTGCGCGCATCCTCTCGTTTGCTGATTCGGGCATCAATCACGCGCTCACCGATGGTCATCTTCATCCCGTAAACCGCCGCTCGCATCGACGCCGGAAACACATATATGGCCTCCAGCGGCCGTTGGCCCTCGTTTTTATACACCTGGGTAACCTGAACGTCGGCGATCACTCCGGAGATGTTGACGGCCGCCGACGTTCAGGTTACCCAGGTG
>CAYQWO010000163.1:0-7599 GCA_964421095.1 uncultured Syntrophaceae bacterium | reverse complement strand
CCGCGGGCCCGATGCTGAAAACAAGGTCATAAGACCGGATGGCATCGATGTAGAGTTTCTGGTTTAAACTCTTGGGTGTGATCAGGCGGCGCTTCGAGGAGATATAGACGGTGTCCAGGAAAATATCCTTCAGCTTGACCTTGTTGTTCCCCGAAAGAATGCGGATGGCCGAAAGGACGTCATTGGGATAAATGGGGTGTCCCGAATGCAGGATGCCGTAAAGCTCCAAAAGAAGCTTTTCCGCGAGTTGCACCGCCACCGGATCCCCCGAGACCGCCAAGCTGTTGCCCCGGGCATGGATTTGTACCCCGACGTTCTTCTCAATGAGCTTCAGGTTGCCGTCGTTCTCACCGAAAAGAAGCTTAACAATGGCTGGATCTTCAAAATGAACCCGGGTAAGGGGGGTTTCTTCAACCTTGGCTTTCAAGCCTGCTCATTCTCCGCTGGTTGCCCAAGAAAGATTAAGGAAATCCTGTTACGGATGGGCCCATTCATGAAAGGGCGACGGATTGTTGTCTCCCAAAGAAAAAAGCCCTCACCTTTCCGAGGGCAACGGCGAATCTGAGATCTTTGGATCAAAATTCTCCAAGCCTCATTTTTTTGTTAATAATATCATAAAATTCGCTGTCAAGCAATAATTTTCTTGAATCGTCCTTCCAGCGTGGCTTAAGATAAAGCCATCCGGGCAAAGATTCTCGCTGATACCCGTTCTTCTCTCTATTCTGGCTCCTGAATTCTCCAGGGTTGGGATTATGAAAACCACCAATAAACGAGCCGCGGCTACAACTTCGGACGGGAACAAACGCGGCCAAAGACTTACGATAACCGACCTTTTGAACATTATGGCCAGGCTGCGCGGGCCTGCGGGTTGCCCCTGGGACCGGGAGCAGACCCCAAATACCCTCAAAAAATACCTGCTCGAAGAAGCGTATGAGGCGCTCGAAGCGATCGAAGCCGGGACTCCGGAAGGCCTGAAAGAAGAGCTGGGTGACCTTCTGCTGCAAATCATCTTCCTCTCCCGGATTGCCGAAGAGAAGGGCCAATTCAATTTTTTAGAAATTGTCCATACTCTCGCTGAAAAGCTGATCCGGAGGCATCCTCATGTCTTCCCCCCTCCGGATGAGGAGGGAACCCGGACCCAACCAAAGACTGCCCGAGAGGTGGTGAAAGTATGGGGAGCCGCCAAGGAGTCAGAGGGGAAGTATGCCCAAAGGAAATCTCTGCTCGACGGCTTTCCCCTTTCTCTTCCGGCCCTCGAGCGGGCCCGGAGAATTTCTGAAAGGGTAGCCCGGGTGGGCTTTGACTGGCCGAACATCGCAGGGGTCTGGGAAAAAGTCCGGGAGGAAATGAGGGAGCTCCAGAAAGCCGGGCAGGCTTCATCCCCCGAGTCTGTGGAAGAGGAACTGGGGGACCTCTTCTTCGCTTTGGTAAACTGGGCTCGCTTTAAGGGGATTTCCGCCGAGGAAGCACTCCGTAAAGCGAACCGCCGCTTTATGGAGCGTTTCCGGCAGGTTGAAACTGAGTTGCGCCGGCGGGGAAGAACGCCGGAAATCTCCACGCTCGCGGAAATGGATCACATTTGGAACGAAACCAAGAAAAAATCAAAATCCCGCCGTGGCGGGACAAAAGGCCACTTGTAGATTTCTTTTGGCGATCCATATTACAAACGACCGGGGAACACAGTTCCCAGGTGCATACCCAAACGGGCGTAAAGCACGGCCACCAGAATGATGGAGAGCAGCCCAATGACCCCATAATCGACGGCGCGCATGCGCGGCTCGTAGTAGAGGGTCCTTTTGGCTTCGGGGCTGAACCCTCTGGCCTCCAGGGCCATGGCCAGCAGGTTCGTGTGGCGAATGGCGTAGAAAAACAGGGGCACCGCCTGGGGAAGAAATTTGCCGATCCGGCTGAAAATGCCTCCGGACTCCAAATCAAGTCCCCGGCATACTTGGGCCTCCACGATCGTCGCTCCGGCACCGGCAAAGGTCGGGATCAGCCGCAGCGAAGTTGAGAAGGCAAAGGCCACGGGATAGGGGATTCCCATGCGGAGCAGTCCGTTGGTTAGCTCTTCGTTCCGGGTCGTCGAAAGGAGGATCAGTCCGGCGGCCACAAAGGAAGCCAGACGCAGCCCCATGGCCAAGCCATAGAGAAGCGACTCCCGGCTGACCCGGAAGGGCCCCCAGGCCCACAGCGGAGTTGGCCCTTGAGTGAAGAAAGGCCACATCAAAGAACTGAAAGCGACGAGCAGGATTAGGACAAACCGGAGTCGCCAGAAATTGGGCAGCGCCCGGGCGGATACCGCGATCCCCAGAATTCCCAGGCTGACACCCGCCATATATAAAGGATGATTGAAGCACAGGCAGAGGATGAAGAGGATCAGCGTGCTGATGATCTTTGTCCGGGGATCGAGACGGTGCACCCAGGTTCCGTGGTCGAGATAAAGGAAGATGTTCATACGCCGCCAGCCAATCCTTTATTGCCGATTGCGGCCCCCCACCCTATGAACCGTGGTTTACTTGGAGCTCCTGCACCATCTGTCCCACCGTGAGCGCCTTCGTCCCCAGCCAGTTGCTCAACCGCAGTAGAGAGGTAGGACGCAGCGAGGCTGTGGCCAGCCGTTCCTCTTCGGCAAAAACCGCCCGGGTCGGCCCGTCGAGCAGTATGCCGCCATCCTTCATGACCACGGTCCGCTCAGCATATTTTTCGGCCACTTCCATGCAATGGGTGATGATGATAATGGTATGCCCGCGTTCATGCAGATGCTTCAACATCTCCATCATGGCCAGCTGCTGGCGATCATCCAGGCCCGTGGTGGGTTCGTCGAGGACGAGCACCTGCGGCTGGATGGCCAGGACCGAAGCCACGGCCACTCGCTGCCGTTCCCCTTTGGTCAGGGCAAACGGAACTTTTTGCTCGTACCCTTCTAATCCTACCACTTCCAAAGACTCGGAGACGCGCTGCTCGATCTTTTTCGCATCCTCCCCCAGCATCTTGAGGCCAAAGGCGACTTCGTCGTATACCGTGTTGCAGAAAATTTGGTGGTCGGGATTCTGGAACACATATCCCACCAGCCGGGCCAACTCGCGGTGGGGATATCCGCGAGTCGGCCGACCCCGCAAAAGCATCTGGCCATAAGTAGGTTGGAGAAGACCATTGAAATGCTTGGCCAGGGTGGTTTTACCCGAGCCATTCTGGCCGAGAAGGGCAAGAAATTCACCCTCCCGAATGCCCAGGTCAATCCGGCGCAGAGCCTCAGAGCGATGGCGAGGATAGATGTATCCCAGCCCATCGGCCTGCAGGATGAAAGGGCGCCGGGAATCAGCTGGAACGAATTGCCCAGGTTTGTACTCCCGCCGCCTGGCCCGTTGGTGTTTCTGCAGCAGGGCGATGGCTTCTTCCACCGTCAACGGTCTCCCCGGCCAATCCATTGTGCAGAACAGGTCTACAAGCGGCGGCACTCTGACCCCGCACGAATGCAGCGTGGGTCCGTCAACCAGGATTTTGTCCGGCCGCCCTTCGGCCACCATCTGGCCACTGCGCATTAACCATACCCGGTCGGCGTTTACGGCTGTTTCCGGGTCATGATCAACGATCAGCAGGGTACGCTTCTTTTCCCGAAGGCGATCCGCCGCCGAGAGAACTTCTTGGCGTCCCCGGGGGTCGAGGTCCGTCGTGGGCTCATCCATGACCAGAACCTCTGGCTCCATGGCGAGCACTGAGCCGATGGCCAGACGCTGCTTCTGTCCGCCAGAAAGGGTGGCGGGTTCACGGCGGCGCAGTTTTTCCAGGCCAACGAAGGAAAGGTAGTGCTGGACCCGCCTCTCGATTTCCAGCCGCGAAATCCGCAGGTTCTCCGGGCCAAAGGCCATTTCCAATTCTACATTCGTGGAAAAGAGCTGGTCTTCAAAATCCTGAAACACCATTCCGATGATGCCGGCCATCTCGGACACTTTGTGGTGGGCCACCTCCTGCCCTCTGACCAGGACACGACCTTGATATTGGCCGCGGAAAAACTTGGGGACCAGCCCATTGAGCGCCGAACAAAGAGTCGACTTGCCTGCACCTCCATGCCCCATCAATACAACAAAGGAGCTTTCCGCCACTTGACTGCAGATATTCTGAAGAGCGGGAAAGTCACCTCCGCGATAGGTAAAGGTCAGGTCTTCGATGGAAATCGCCTGGCTCATACAATGAATCCCTGACAGCCTATAATAAGAGGCTTCCGACGAGAATAACCAGAGTGCAGATCCACCCGATGGCGGCGGCTGAAAAACTCGGGATCATTCCCCCCAGCAAGCCAACCACTGAGGCGACCGTCACCAGCCATGCCCCCAGGATGCCAGCCACTGGTTTGCCGATGTCCTTTTCGTCCATGATATCCGCCCAGAAGAGGCCGAACTGCTCCCGGGTGACACCGAAAACCGCCACCAAAAGAACCACTCCGATCCAACTGGCCAGCGTGTTATTGATAGTGATGATCTTGTTCAGGATGGCATAGGGAACGATGCCCAGAGTATCCACAAAGGTGCTGATGATGACCGCGCAGGCCGCGCTCGATATGAAAGCGATGAAGAAGTAGTTCACGCGGCTGCGCCAGCTTCCCCTCTTCCATTCCGGTGATTTCTCCGCAAAAGGAACGAGCTGGGTCCACATCGTATACGGCAGGTAGCCGAGGAGGAAATTCCCCACAAAACCGGCGATGGACCCGGGCCCCAGCGTGCCGCCAAAGAGGTCACCCAGAAGATTGCCGATCGCTGTGCCCCAGGCGCCCGCCGGGCCAAAGAGCAGGCCAAAAACCATGGGGAAAATGTTGGCCACCCGCAATTCGGTAATCCCCGGGATGAAAGGGACGGCCGTTTTGAAGGCGATGAGCGCTGCGCCATATATGGCCGCACAGACAGCCACCAGAATGATCATCCGGGTGTTATGCCACATGGTCAACGCAGCTTTCATGTTTTCTTCTCTTCTTTCAGACAGCCAGGGGGACGACCCTTCTCTCAATTTTTGCGAGGGCTATACCATAGCGCCGATAGCCTTTTCCACAGTCTTTGCATCCAGGGATACTTCCCCGTAGATGCCCTCCACCGCAGCTGCATCCAGCCGCTCGAAGTCTTTTTTCACGGGGGTGACCAGGACGCCCCCCATATCGATCAGCCCCGGGCTGACTACCACCCGGGCGTCCCCTTGCCTGAAAAAGGCGTCGGGACGGTGTTTCCGGCGCGGAAAGATCACGAGACGCCATTTCCTTCCCTCGTGGAAACCCGCGATGTTTATCATGGGCTCCTCGTCTATTAGAAGAACCTTTTTCAGGGCGTTCAGAAAGCCCTTGAAAGCACCTCCCACGGCCATTGGGTCGTCTCCCTCCAGGATAACCACTTGCCGTCCCAGATCTCTCACGCGATAGAGGAGAATACCGTCAATCTGTGTCAGCAGAATGAGCCTTTTCTCCTCCCGGATTTCTTTCTCGATGGGCATCTGTCCCGATGGGCCTGCCTGAAAATGAAGGTGGTCCGGGGCGGAAGCACCGCATTTGGGCCCGTTGTAGAGGACCGTCCAGCCGGCACCAAATTCCGCCATGAGCTGGAGAAGGGTACCGATATGTTCCGTGATGACCTGGCGTCGATGCTCTAAATGGGAGACGGTGAAGTGAGCAGAGAAAATAGGCATGGGATTGCAAAGAATCAGGTATGCGCTCCGATAGAGGATCCCTTTCTGGCCTTCAGGGAGATGATCCAGGCAGAGGAAACATCGCCGCTCGTTTGCCTTTTTTTCATCCACGCTGGCCAGGCTGCTCTTGATTCTTCCCGGATTGTACTGGAGGCGGACGGAAAATCCTCTGCAGGAGACCTCCCTCTCCCTGACATCCCGAAGCGATTCGCAGCCCTGCCGAAGATCCAGCCACGACTTTTTCTGCTCGGATAGCAGCGCGAGACAAAGTCCGGGGAGACTCTTCGTTCTGTCGCCGCCGTCGAAGGTGCTGTAAGTCTTCTGGGTAAGAATGGACGCGAGATCATCTTTCTGCCAGGGTCGGATGACGATTCCCATGGCTGCTGCTCATCCTTCTTGATTCATCTTCTGCCGGGCCAGGATCTCGGTGGTCCGGATGCTGTCCTTGAAGGCATCGTTTCGGTTTACCTCTTCGATGCTGAGAGCCGCGTCAGTGTTGCCCGACCAGCGTCTACAGAGGTAGAGGCTTTCATAGATCCTCCCGGTCCGGTATTCCCGGCAGATACGCAACGCAGCTGCGTAATCCTCACCGTAGCTCACGTTGAGAAATCCGATTTTTCGCATTAGGCCGGTGTTGAAAGCCCGCGGAGCCCCCAGACCATTGATGCGCAGCGCATTGTTGTGACCATTCTCATCGGTCCATTCGCGGTGGTCGATGAGGCCCGGCGGAATCTCCTCCAGCCTGGAATCGACAAGGGTGTAGGAGCCAATCACCATGGCATAGTTGCCCCGGCGGAGCCTATCGACCATCTTTTGTAGGGTGTGGGCCCCGCTGTAAAGATCGTCCGAATCCAGCTGAACGGCATAGCGTCCGCAGCCCTCATGCCCAAGGGCCTCGTTCCAGCAACCACCGATGCCCAGATCAGTCCTCACCGGGACGATGTGCTTGAGGGCAGAATACTGCCTGGCGAGATCGGAGAGGATGGCCGTTGTTCCGTCAGTGGAGTGGTTGTCCACTACGAGAACGTTGAATGGAAAATCCGTCTCTTGCGACAGCGCGCTTCTCACGGCCTCGGCAATCGTTTCTTTCCGGTTCCGCACGGGAGTGACGACCGAGGCCTCCACCGGGAAGGATGTCGGTCCTTGCTCGACCTCCCTGAGGCGTTGAGGGGGCAGATAAGCGCCGATCCTCTTCAAGTAATCCGTGAAGACCGCCTCCATTTCCTTCTGAACGCCTTCATTCCGGGCATCAACGTAGGCAAACAGCTTTTCACTGCCGGAAGGCTCGTCCGTCCCGATCACGGAATAGAGTGGCTCCCGCAGATGATACACAGAATGGTCGATGGAGACCTTGAGGCGAAGATCATAGAGGCCCCCATATTTAACGCCGGGTATGAGGCCATATTTTTTCAGGGCCTTCCGGACGGCGGTGACTGAAAAGAGGAGCATGGCGCCGAAGTCAAAATCATCGCGGACGCTCCCCGGTTGGTAATCATTTAGCGGATGAAGGGTCTTCCGATCTTCTCTTTCGTCATAGAAATTCGAATAGAGCAGGCCGGCTTTCGTGGATTCGGCCACCCCTAGGATTCTCTCCAGGGCTTTAGGCTCCAGCGAAATTTGTTGGGACCCCGGTAAGAAAAGAAAGTACTTCGTTCGGATTCCGCTCAGCATCAGGCGGAGTGTTTGGTGTGAGGGAAGGGGTCCGGCGACAAGAACACGACACCTGTCCATTTTGAAATGAACGGGCCCCTGAGTTACAACCAAAACACGTTCGACCAGGGATGACTTCGTCAGGGAAAGCAGGGTCTTCTCAAAGAAAGGTCCCGGACTGTAAGCGGTGACAATGGTGAGAGGTTTCATTGTGATTGGTACTGTTTATAACCATTGCCTTCAGCCTCGGCGAGGAACGTGCCGTAGGCTGGAAGGCGTTGT